>CATAPZ010000202.1:0-26321 GCA_949486955.1 Cryomorphaceae bacterium
AAAGTCAACGTCCCACAACACAGGTTTGCTGTGGTAGCTGACAGTTAAGTTGTGTACTTCTATGCTCTTTTCCATCATTTCAAAGAGTTTAAAATTTGTGTCGTGTTATAATTAAATGCACCAATAAGCGTCGCTTCAGGTGTACCCTGTTCTCCCAATGCATCAGAGAAGAGTGGCTCGCCTAATTTCACCTGGCCGCCTTTCTGTTCCACCGCTTCCTGCAACGCCTCAATGCTTTTAGAATTCACAGAAGTTTCCGTAAAAACTGTGGTCAATTCTCTCTCGATAATAAACTCAGCGGTGCTGCGCATGTCGTTGACTCCAAACTCTGCCGCGGTGCTCACCCCTTGCAATCCCTTTACCTCAATGGCGAAAGCGCGACCGAAATAAGAGAAGGCGTCGTGGGCCGTTACCATAGCTCTATTAGAATCGGGAACGTCCATAAGTGCTGCGGCAAAGTCTGCATGTGCCCCGCGAAGTTCTTCGGCGTAGCGCTCTGTATTAGCAATAATTTCGTCGCTATGGTCCGGGTATTGAAGGGCCAGGAATCCGCCCAATCCCTCGACGCAGCGGGCCCAAAGGTTTAAATCAAACCAGATGTGCGGATCGTGCACGTTGGGGCCCACTTCAATCAGGTCATTTTGCCTCAACGCACTGCTCATAGCATATACAGGTTTACTGCGGCCTACTTTTTCCAAGATATCTGTCATTTTTCCCTCCAAATGCAAACCGTTGTGAAGGACTATTCTCGCGCTATTGAGCTTAGCCACATCGCTCTCCACAGGCTTGTAAGAATGCGGGTCAATATTGCTCTGCATAAGTGCAGTTACCGTTATTTCTTCAGGTAAAATCTGACGTGCCGCATCGGCCATTACTGAAGTGGTGGCAAGAACCTGAACAGGAGCTTCCTGACGGCAAGAAGAAAGCACAGTGACTGCTAATAACAGGGCAATTAATCTTTTCATAAGGCGATCGCGTAAATATTAGAGGACATGCTGTGACTCAACCAAAACAGCGAATCGTCTGTAGCCTTAAGCTGGATGCTTGAATCGAAATTTGAAATGGAAATCAAGGTAAATTCCTTACCTAAACTAATATTAAGCTGGTCAAGCTGATTGAAGAAATCGGTTCCAGCGTCTTCCACTCGAACAATACGAAGTCGACTGCTTTCGGAAAACTGCTGAAGCGGCTTGCCCATCGTTGGGGGTATGGCGCCATCTGCCTGAGGTATCGGGTCGCCGTGTGGGTCGTGAATAGGAGAGCCCAAATACGTAGCCAATTTTTCCACTAATTCCCGGCTTTGAATATGCTCTAACTGCTCCGCTAAAGGGTGCACTTCTTCCCAGCCAAAGCCCAATTTCTCGACCAAAAAGGTTTCCCACAAACGGTGCTTTCTCAAGATGTGCTTGGCCAGGGCCAGTCCATCCGAAGTAAGCTTTACGCCTTTGTACGGAATAACCTCCGCCAGACCCTTGGCAGCCAATCGCTTTACAGCCTGCGTGGCAGAGGGACCCTTTGCTCCAACGCGCTGCGCTAACGCGCCATTCGATACCGCTTCTCCGCCGCCTAAATGATACAAGGCTTTGATGTAATTTTCTTCGCTTTCTGAGTGAGTTTTCACTTTGGCTATAAATAGTTTTAGGCAAAACTAAACCTTTGTGTTCACATGCACAACAAGCCATTAAGGATATCTTGAAAGAAGAATGTACCTTGCACTTTGTGAAGCAGAACACTTACTTTATTTCCGATCTACACCTCGGTGCACCATCCCTCGAGCAAAGCCAGCAGCGCGAACGTAAAGTCATAGATTTTTTAAAGTCTATTCAAGACGATTGTGCGACGCTTTACATCGTTGGCGACCTCTTCGATTATTGGTTTGAGTACAAAAAAGTTGTTCCGCGCGGTCACACTCGCTTGCTAGGCACTCTGGCGACTATGGCCGACGCTGGCATGCAGCTTCATATTTTCACAGGCAACCACGACCTTTGGATGACCGATTACCTTGGACAAGAGTTGGGTGCCACGATCCATCACCAGCCCTTAAAGATTCAATTAGGTACGGGCCAATTTTACATTGCACACGGCGACGGCCTAGGACCTGGGGATCTGAAATACAAGATGATTAAACGCATCTTCACCAACCGGATTTGTCAGTGGTTGTACCGACGACTCCATCCAAATTTCGGTGTGGGATTCGCTGCTAGGATGTCGCGCACCTCACGAAATTCTCAAAGTGACGACGATCATGCATTCCTAGGAGACAAAGAGCGCCAGCTCCAACACAGCCTATCAGTTCTTGAAAATGAAAACATCGACTTTTTCATCTACGGACACCGACACCACCTCAAAGATTTACCGCTCACTCACGAGCGAAAGGATGGCACTAAAATTGAAGCTAGATACGTTGTATTGGGCGATTGGATCACTTTAGATTCATTTGCTAAATGGGACGGAACCACCTTCACAACTTCAACCTACTCCCCTGAACAATGAAAAAACTATTTCTTCTTGCAGCCCTCACGATAGGTTTGTCAGCGAGTGCTCAAGACTACAAAGGACATTACGGCATCGGACTTGCAGTAGGCGAGCCAAGCGGTTTTAGCATCAAGAAATTCAACAATTCGAGCGAAGCTTTCCAATACACCGTTGGCTACAGCACCGGGCAAAACTCAGGCATCAACCTTGGCGTTGATTTTCTACTACACAACTACGACTACATCAGTGCAGAGCGCGGATCTATTCCATTGTATTACGGACTAGGCGTCCACGTAAAGAGCTACGAAAACGAGAACCAAATCTATGCACGCGCGCCACTCGGTATCGCCTATGAACTCCACGATTTACCGTTGGATATTTTCTTTGAATTCTCTCCAGGACTCGCTGTCGTTCCAACCCCAAGCTTGGTCATGAACTTCGGTATCGGTGGACGATTCTACTTTGATATTAAGCGCGCTGTGGAAAAGCTCGATGAAGCTATTTAATCACAATACAACCAAATAAAAAAGCCCGAGCTCACGCTCGGGCTTTTTTGATTTAAAATCGGCTTTGCGAATTACTTCGCTGCAGCATATTTCTCAGCAACTGCATCCCAGTTCACAACATTCCAAAATGCTGCGATGTAGTCTGGACGACGGTTCTGGTAGTTCAAGTAGTACGCGTGCTCCCACACGTCCAAGCCCATGATTGGGTGACCGCCACAGCCTACGCCTGGCATCAACGTATTGTCCTGGTTTGCAGAAGAACAAACTTCCAACTTACCGTCTTTAACACACAACCAAGCCCAACCTGATCCGAAACGAGTCGCAGCAGCAGCATTGAATTTTTCCTTCAAGCCGTCCAACGAGCCAAATGCTTCGTCAATAGCCGCTGCCAAATCGCCTGTTGGAGCGCCGCCGCCGTTTGGAGAAAGTACTTCCCAGAACAAGCAGTGGTTGTAGTAACCGCCGCCATTATTGCGGATAGCTGCATTGTCCGAATGATCTGCAAGCAACTCTTCGATAGACTTGCCTTCCATATCTGTTCCTTCAACAGCTGCGTTGAGCTTTGAAGTGTATCCCGCGTGGTGTTTCCCGTGGTGGATTTCCATGGTACGTGCATCAAAGTGCGGCTCTAGCGCATCGTGTGCGTACCCCAATTGTGGTAATTCAAATGCCATAATGAGTAGGGTTTTTGTAGTTATTTACGGCTAAGTTAACGCAAAATCGGCCCATCTGTTTTAACTTACGATTATATCCGCATATCCAATTCCTATGAGCTCCACTTCAAGCGCATCACCGCTTACTGCAAAAGCACCGTTTCTGGTGCTCGATGCGTCCGCAGGGTCGGGAAAAACATACAGCCTCGTTCAACACATATTGATGAATGCGCTGCGCCCCGCAAACATGCCCGGGGCCTATCAAAAAATCCTTGCAATCACCTTCACCAACAATGCCGCGGATGAAATGAAGGCGCGATTATTAAAACAGCTTTTAGAATTTAGCAATGAGAAGTCGCCCGCCAAGAATGCGTTCTTTAAACCCATTTGGGAAGCGCTCGATTTATCGCCTGAAGAACTTCAAATTCGCGCGTCAGCGGGAGCTAAACACATGCTCCACAATTACTCTACGCTGCACGTAGGTACCATTGATCAGTTCACACACCGATTGGTTCGCACCTTTACACGAGACTTAGAACTAGACGACAATTTTGAGGTTCGGCTAGACCTCGATGCAATGATAACCGAAGCCCTCGACGCGCTCTACAGCTCCCTTGGAGAACAGCACGAACTTCGTGAAGCGCTTGTAGCTTTGGTTCGTGACAGGATGAATCGAGACAAGAACCACAATCCAGATTATGACCTTAAAAAGGAAGGGAAAAACAGTTTTAACGAAGATCATTGGCAGTACTTAGAAAAGCTTCCTGAGCCCAAACGCTTGATTGAAATTCAACGAGAATTGAATGCTAAAATTTCAACCATTTGTGAAACCGGTCGAAACCTTTCAGATGAAGCACAAAAAATCCTCAAAGATGAGGGGATAGAGGAAACTTTAGTACATAAGAAAAATGTCAAGAGTCAAATTCTCACCAAATGGCGCAAGCTGCATCTACATCCATTAGATGCCGGAAAGAATGTTTGGAAGTCATATGTGAAAGGGGGAAACCATGCGTGGGATGAATTTCTAGCAAAGGCAAAACGATTTGAAGACGAAAACCAACACGCTCTCATTCTGCTCAAGGAAGCTACTTCTAAACTGCAAAACTTGGCAGCGACTAAAGCATTATTGGAAAAGTTTGAGGAATTGCAAAAAAGCCAAAACACCATGCCGCTCAGTGCCTTCAATAAGCTTATTGCCGAGGAGCTCGAAAAAGAACCCGCGGCCTTCATCTATGCCCGACTCGGTGAAAAATATTGGCACTTCTACATCGATGAATTTCAAGACACCTCAGTCGTGCAGTTTAACAACTTGCACCCACTCATAGAGCATTCGTTGACCAAAGATGAACACAGCAACAGTGCCCTTATTGTCGGGGACGCCAAACAAAGCATTTACAGGTGGAGAGGAGGAAAGGCAGAGCAGTTCATGAAGTTGGTCGACAACGAGCACCTTATTAACCGTTTTGAAGGACAGCCGGAAGGACACGAACTCTACGCTCGAGATACCCTGAGGCTCGAACGAAACTTCAGAACACATGGAGCCATTGTCAATTTCAACAATGCACTGTTTTCCTCACTCAATACAGATCTAGGGCTCGAGACACACAAAGAAGTGTATTCTAAAAAACGTGTCCATCAAACACCGAATAAAAACGAGGATCAGGGCGAAGTACGCGTTGACGTATTAGAGGCAGATAATGCAAACGAACTAAAAGAGATCGCTTGTGAAAAAACCGTTGAGCGCATAGAAGAACTCGCCAGTCGAGGTCACTCTTATTCGGACATTGCTATCCTCGTTCGAGGAAATGCTGACGGTAAAAGAATCGCTAACTTTTTAACTCAAAAAGGATACCCTGTTCTTAGCGCGGATAGCCTTGTGTTGAGCAATGCGCATGAAGGACGACTTATTCATGCCGCTTCGAAGCTCTACCTCAACCAGCTGGATAAAGAAGCCCGATTTGCCTTGGCACACACCCTAGTTCGTCAAGGAAAAATTCCTGCCGATAAAGGCTTTGCATTTGAAAGAGCTGTTGTCGATAAAGGGGTTGGTGCACTCATTTCAGAATACCCTCTGGCGGCACAACTACTGGCGCCTGCAGAAAGTCTATTCGATTTCGCCGTGAGAACATTTGATGTTTTTGGCTACCTCGATGGTGCCAATGCTATGGTGGATGCCTCTCTTGATCTCGTCTATGAATTCCAGAGCAGGGAGGGAACCTTTGCCACCCTGCCGGCATGGTGGGAAGAACAAGCAAAGAAAAAGAATGTAGAGGCGCCTGAAAGCACACCCTCTATAAAAGTGATGACCATTCACAAGAGTAAAGGCCTAGAATTCGAGCATGTAATTGTTCCATTTGACATCAACTTTAAACCAGACAGCTCCGAACAATGGTTGGACTTCCCGCTTCATGATGAGTTGGAAAAAATGCCCATTACATATAAAGACGATCACAAAGAACTCTTCGAAACGGAACAAATTCTGGAACTCGATACCAAAGACCGCTTTGACTGGATCAACATGGTCTATGTAGCGCTTACACGTCCCGTTTCAGGATTACACTTATTGCTCAAAGGTGGTGAAAAACCGGGGCATTTAGCAAAGGCGGTACTCGATCATTTGGCGCTGAGCTATGAAGCTCAATCGTGGAGTTGTGGTACCGTAGTAGCCCCTAGCACTAAGGAAGAGAGCATACCCGAAGCAATTGTGGCCGCAGCGCATACCACGATGAGCGCTCTCGAGGTTAAAATGGCATTGACCGCACCCGACAAATGGTATGAGGGGGGCGCTGATGCTCGGAAGTGGGGAACGGCCTTGCATAGACTTCTTCAATACCCAAAAGAGCTCCGTCAGCAAGGTCTTCAGCGGCTTTACAGAAGTGGAGAGTTTTCGAAACCCCTGCATGAAAGAGCGGCTTCAGCACTTGAACTAATGAACGCAAAGGAAGCGCTTCAAAGCCTAGAAAAAGAAGGAACTGTAGTTTACACCGAAAGAAGCATAATCAACGGTACCGAGACCCTACGACCTGACTTGATCATCGAATCGGAACAAAAGTTGATGGTTATTGATTATAAAACAGGGACCCCTAAAGAAAAGGACGAGGCTCAGCTCAAAGAATACATTGACCTGCTCTCAGCAAATTTCTCAGATGTAAACGGGGAACTCCTTTATATTTAAATTGTTACGCTGAAAACTATTGCCCATGCGCACTACTGTGCTTTTAAAATTATTGACCGCTTCGGGACTCATTTCACTCCTGCTATTGATACCGAGCTGTACGTCGGACAACATTGACGATAAATACGGTCCTGGTAGTGCTTGTGATACCGCGGCCGTGACCTTTAGCCAAGATATCAAGGCCATCATTGGACAGAACTGTGAAATGTGCCACAATGGAAACAGTGCAAGCGGCGGACTTAATCTTGCGGGTCACGAAAACATCCAAAACTCGGCGCTCAGTGGAACGCTAATGGATCGTGTGGAGCGGCCAATGAGCGACCCTCTATCTATGCCTCCGGCAGGGCCTCTAAGCGATTGCGATCAGAAAAAACTCATGGCCTGGATCAACCAAGGCGCGCCAAATAATTAATAGTATGAGAGCTCTCTTATCCTTCCTCGCCATTGTTTCTTGTCTTTCCCTAAGCGGGCAGCAGTATTTGACCAGGCAAGGTATATTGACCTTCGATGCCGGCTCTCCATTAGAAGATATTCGCGCAACAAGCAATAGTGCTACTGCTGTTTATGACGCGGCAGATGGAAAACTAGGTGTTCAAGTACTAATGACTTCATTCGAATTTAGAAGGGCTTTAATGCAAGAGCATTTCAACGAGAACTATGTCGAAAGCGAGGTATACCCAAAGGCGGTATTCAAAGGGGAATACAAGGACGGAAGAGCCATCGGCACATTAAATATTCACGGGGTTTCTAAGGAAGTTGATGTGCCTGCCACGTTAATAAAAGACGGTGATACTGTTCGTCTTAATGCTTCGTTTGCAGTTACCATAGAGGACTTCGGGGTTACTATTCCAAGGGCTGTCGCGAACAAAATTGACCCAAAAGCAAAAATCACTGTAGATTGCACAATGCAAGTACGATAATGAAACCACTCTTAGTTCCTCTTTTATTCCTCTATTCTCTGGTTGCTCAAGCCCAAGAAAGCGATCTGTTCGATGTTTTTGAAGAAGACACGCAACGCGAGGTAGTTTACGCAACCTTTAAGGGTACACAACTGATTAACGCTTCTACTAATGAGACACCGGGTGAAGGGGTGCTGCAGTTTATGATGGCCCACCGCTTTGGCAGTTTCAATGACGACTACCTCTATAATTTCTTTGGTCTAGACAATGCACAGGTAAGGATGCAACTCGACTATGGTGTTACGGATCGATTAAACATTGGAATAGGGCGAAGCTCCTTTTTAAAGGTTGCAGACGGATTTGTTAAATACCAACTACTTCAACAACAACAGGGCACAAGGACCGTCCCTATAAGCATAACCTTACACAGCAGCACGAACTATCGGAATGCTCGCTATACCGACGGTATCGACCATGGCATGAGCGATAGATTCTCCTACATGCACCAAGCCATCATTGCGAGAAAATGGAACCGGAAACTAAGCACACTAGTGAGCCCTTCTGTAGTTCATTTCAATCTGGTACCCACTGCCCAAGATCCAAATACCACTGCGCACATTTCACTGGGCGCTCGGTATAAAATCTCAAATAGAATGGCCCTCACAGGGGAAAGCACACTTTTATCTAATCGTGAATTTAGCAGTGGTGAAAGATATACTACTCCTTTTGCCTTGGGTGTAGATATAGAAACAGGGGGGCATGTTTTCCAACTACACATTTCAAACACCCGTGCCATGAACGGCCCTTACTGGATGGCTAGAAATCCGTACAGCGCTAGTAACGGCGGGCTATTCCTAGGCTTTAACATCTCCAGGGTCTTTACTGTAAAAGAGTAAGGATTGGGCATAAAAAAACCCTGCCCGAAGACAGGGTTTAACCAAACCAATAAACCTAAGCTACTCTTAAGTTGATGTAAATCTAAGATGAATTCTTGAATTAACAATCATAAGTCGTTAAGAAAAAGTGTCCAAACAACACTTTTGTCTCTTTTGCAACAAAGTACGGTCGAACTAAAAAGATCTTCAATGCCTATTTAAAGAGGTAATTGAGACTGAAAACCACAAGTTACTGTTGAACTATTTTGTCACACTGTTAAACAAAACCAGGATTGTAAAAAATACACTTGATATTTTTAAACATTAACTGTCTTATTATCAGGTTTTTATGTTTTTTAGCGCCGCGATAAATTCAATTAAGTGTATTATGTACACTATTGAAAAAATCTTATTATACTTGTAAACTAATCGTTAACACAAATAATAATGAATCAAAATCTACGTCGTGTATTGTCATCTACGACGCTTTGGTGCTCGATGCTTCTACTTGGATCTCAGGTAGCTTATGCGCAGAGTGAAGGCGAAGGTGGTGACGATGCAATGTCTCAAGCAGACATGTTGTTTGAGCAACTTGAAGAAGTTGTTGTCATTGGTTACGGTACTCAGAAGAAGAAAGACCTTACGGGTTCTTCTGCTCAGGTAAGTGCCGAAGACTTCAACGGTGGTGTTGTAACATCACCTGAAATGTTGATCCAAGGTAAAGCTGCGGGTATCACAATTACTCCAACCAACGGTGAGCCGGGTGGTGGTGTGAGTGTACGTGTTCGTGGTGGTACTTCGATCTCATCTAGTAACGAGCCGCTTTACGTTATTGACGGTATGCCTATCCAGTCAGCGAACACGCTACCTGGTGGTACTGGTCAAACTGGTGGTTCTCAGCGTAACCCGCTTTCTCGTTTGAACCCGAACGACATTGAGTCGATCACTGTATTGAAAGACGCTTCTGCGACTGCTATCTACGGTGCACGTGGTGCGAACGGTGTTGTACTTATTACAACGAAGAAAGGTAAAGGCGGTAGCGCTATGGCTGTTGATTACAACTACCAAGTAAGTGCATCTACGCTTGCTAAGAAGTTGGATCTTTTGACTGCTGACGAATACCGTGCCGCTGTAAACCGTTTCGGTCTAGGTAACACCCTAGGTAACGCGGATACAGATTGGCAAGATGAGGTATTCCAGACGGGTGTTGCGCAACAACACAACTTGTCTTTGTCTGGCGGTTCTGCGGAAGGTAACTACCGCTTGTCACTTGGTTACTTAGACCAAGACGGTATTGTGATCAACTCAGGTACTGAGCGTTTCACTAGCCGTTTGTCGATGAACCAAAAAACTTTGGACGGTAAATTGACGCTTTCTGGAAACATCAACGTTTCTCAGCAGGACGATAATCTTACTCCTTACCAGCAAACTGGTGGTTTCGAAGGTGGTATCTTCACTAACGTTATGAAGATGAACCCGACGCTTCCTGTCTACGACGCAGACGGAAACTACACATTCGTATCTAACTCTGTTCGTAACCCAGTTCAAGCTGCATTGGAAATTGACGATGTTGCTCGTACAACTGGTATCACAATGAACGGTACCGCTCGTCTAGATCTAGGCGATGTATTGGAAGGTCTTAGCGCTACTGCTAACACTGGTTACGATACATATAATACTCTTCGTAAAACATACCTACCTAAAGCTACTCCTTACGGTGTTGCTGATAACGGTGTTGCTTCACAGAAGTACGGTCAAGTTTCTTCTCAAGTATTAGAAACGTACTTGAACTATGATGCTGAAGTTGCTGGTAACATGTTGAACTTCATGGCAGGTTACTCTTGGCAAGAAAACAACTACGAAGGTTTCGGTGCTACTGCATACGAATTCGTTACAGATAACTACAGCTTTAACAACCTTGACGGTGGTGGTCGTGCACAATTGGGTGATAAGTACTCTTACCGTGGCCAGTCTCGTCTAGTTTCTTTCTACACTCGTGCCAACTACGATATCGGTGGAAAGTTGATGTTGACAGGTACTGTTCGTCGTGACGGTTCTTCTAAGTTCGGTGCTGATAACAAGTGGGGTATTTTCCCTTCTTTCGGAGCTGCATTGCGTCTATCTGAATTTGACTTCGTTCCAGAAGCATTCTCTGATTTGAAATTGCGTGCTGGTTGGGGTGTTGTAGGTAACGAGGCAATTGGTGAGTACCAAAGTATCGCGCGTATCGGTACAGGTTCTAACGCTGTTATCGGTGGTTCTGCAACTTCTGGTACCGGTTACTTGAACCCTGCTAACCCAGGTCTACGTTGGGAGTCTACGGCTTCTACGAACATCGGTTTGGATTGGGAAATGAACGGTGGTAAATTCTACGGTTCTTTGGACTTGTTCCAGAAAAACACTTCAGATCTTCTGTTGACAGTTCCTGCACCAGCTCCTTCTGTTGCTCCAACATTGTTGGCTAACGTAGGTGCTACTTCAAACACTGGTTTTGATTTGATGTTGAACTACGCGCTAATGAGCTCTTCAGACTTCGGTTGGGATATCGGTTTCAACTTGTCTCGTTCAAGACTAGTAATTGAAGACTTAGGTACTAACTCTGAGATTTTGACAGGTGCTATCTCTGGTGCTGGTCAATCAGGTGCTTTCGCTCAGAAACTTGTTGTAGGTGAAGCTTACGGTACTTTCTACGGTCTCGTATACGATGCTTCTTCTAACACTTACGGAGACGAGGCTGAGGTAATCGGTTTGGCTCAGCCAGACTTTACTTACGGTTTCTTGAACACGTTTAGCTTCGGTAAATTCAACGCTAGCGTATTCTTCCGTGGACAGCAAGGTGGTTCTGTGTTCAACAACACGGCAATGGAGTACACTACACTTGATAACTTGAACACCAACATTAACTTGTTGGCTCCTGCACTCGACTTCACTGACGATATGTTGACCTCTACGCCAACGTACTCTTCACAGTGGATTGAAGATGCTTCGTTCTTGCGTCTTGATAACTTGAACATTTCTTACAACGTTGATGTTGAAGGTTCTCAATGGTTGAACTCAGCTGTTGTTGGTTTGAGTGGTCAAAACTTGTTGATGTTGACTAACTACACTGGATACGATCCTGAGGTAAATACTTCTGCTTCAGGTAATGGTGCTCCTTCGTTAGGTATTGACTACACCAACTACCCACGTGCACGCACTATTGCATTGAACGTGAAATTCAACTTGAAATAATTTAAAAAAGATCGATACAATGAAAAGATTTTCAAAAATCGCATTGATTGCAGCCGCCGCCGTATCTACAGTTACGTTCCAGAGCTGTACTGATCTAGAAGAGACTATCTACGAGGATATCACCGCGGATAACTTCTTCTCAAGCGAAGGCGATTACTACTCTGTACTCGTAAACGCTTACGGTAACCTACGCCCATTGTTGTGGGGTTACTTTAACAATAGCCAGATTTCTTCTGACGAAACTATCGTTCCTACCCGTGGTGGTGACTGGGGTGATGGTGGTAAATGGAGAGAACTTCACCAGCACAACTGGACACCAGTAAATGCAGAAGTTGTAGGCCATTGGAATGATGCGAACAAAGGATTGGCTCAAACTAACCAGTTCATCTATGATCTCGATGCTGCTGACGCAAGTCTGTTTAGCGTTTATGACAAAGATGTTCTCATGGCTGAAGCTAGAGTTCTACGCGCATTTTATTACTTCCAATTAATGGACTTCTATGGCGGTGTTCCGATCCTAGAGAGCGCAGCTATTGATCCGGCTAATCTTCCAGCGAAGAATACGCGTAAAGAAGTGTTTGAATACATAGAAAGCGAATTGCTTGCCGCGATTGGTAACTTAAAAGACATGCATACGTCTGACCAACAAGGTCGTGTTACTAAGTACACTGCACACGGTTTACTTGCAAGAATGTACACTAACGCAGAGGTGTTTACCGGTACTGCTAGATGGGCTGATGCTGCATCACACGCCGATATGGTAATCAATAGTGGTGACTTCAGCCTAGAAGCTGATTTCCATGATAACTTCTCACCTGAGAATGACGGTGGTTCTGAGCACGTATTCGTTGTCCCTAACCTTGCTCAAGGTGGACTAGGGCTTACATTCAACATGAGAACGATGCACTACAACCAGTTGCCTTCTTCTCCATGGAATGGATTCTGTACGTTAGCTGATTTCTACAATAGCTTTGACACTACAGATGATCGTCACGGTATTTTCCTTGTAGGACAGCAGTACGATGACGCTGGGAACGCTTTGACAGACCGTCAAGGTAACCCATTGAGCTTCACGGCTTCTCTTCCTGGAATCACAGGTGCTTCTGAGACCGATGGTATCCGCGTTGTGAAATACGGTATTGACCCAGCTGAGCAAGGTGGTGATTCAGGTAATGATTACGTGATTATCCGCTACGCTGATGTACTTCTAATGAAAGCAGAAGCGCTTCTACGTCAAGGAGACGAAACAGGTGCTCTTGCAATTGTTAACGATATCAGAAGTAGAGCTGGAGCTGCCGCTCGCACGACTCTGTCAACAGACGATCTTCTCGAAGAACGTGGATTTGAGTTAGCTTGGGAAGGTGTAAGACGTCAAGATCTTATCCGTTTCGGTAAATTCACGGACGCTTGGGAACTTAAGGAAGTAACTGGTGAAGACCACATCAAGTTATTCCCAATTCCATTCTCAGCACTGGGAGCTAACCCGAACCTAGAGCAAAACCCAGGTTACCCTGCGGAATAATTCTAGTTCGATATAACTAAGTATTTAGTGAGGAGCCAGCACGAAAGTGCTGGCTTTCTTTTTTATATTGCTACTCACGCTTCAATGCTTACACACACTATGATCCGAAGAATATTACCCGTGGCCTTTTTGGCCTTTTTTGTTGGCTGTCAGCCTGCTGATTCCATCGATGCGTTATTCACGCAATTGGACAATAAAAAAATCGGAATTGACTTTCAAAATAACCTTGCTTACGACAAGGACTTCAACGTGTTTAACTACCGTAACTTTTATAATGGCGGTGGTGTTGCAGTGGGGGATGTGAACAATGACGGATGGATGGATTTGTACTTTACTGCCAACCAGACCTCAAATACCCTTTACCTCAACAATGGGGACATGACCTTTACAGACATCACCGAAAGTGCGGGCGTGGCTGGACAACAAGCCTGGTCAACAGGGGTGGCTATGGCAGATGTCAATCAAGACGGATTCATTGACATATACGTATCAAATTCTGGAGATATCAAAGGGGATAGCCGTGCTAACGAACTATTCCTCAACAACGGCGATAATACATTCACCGAAGTTGCTGAGGAGTGGGGCGTTGCTGATCAAGGATTGAGTACCCACGGTGTATTCTTCGATTACGACAGAGATGGAGACCTTGACCTCTATGTGCTAAACAATAGCTACCGCGCAATTGGAAGTTTTAATCTTGAAAAAAGCTCACGTGAAGTGCGCGATGCAGAAGGCGGTGACAAGATCTACCGAAACGACGGAGGTTCTTTTACAGATGTTAGCGAGGCCGCAGGCATAATGGGTAGTGAGATTGGTTTTGGTCTAGGTACAACAGTCGGCGACGTGAATGGCGATGGGTGGGATGATATCTACATTTCCAACGACTTCTTTGAGAAAGACTACCTCTACATCAATAATCAGGACGGTACGTTTAGCGAAGAGCTCGAAAAACACATGCGTCATACCTCATTCGCTTCTATGGGTGCGGACATGGCCGACATAAACAACGACGGGGCACCGGACATCTTTGTTACAGACATGCTTCCACAAGGTGTTCGAAGACTGAATCAGACCACCACTTTTGAAAACTGGGACGTCTATCAAGGAAAGTTAAAGTGGGGGTACTACCATCAGTTTAACCGCAACATGCTGCACTTGAACACCACAGAAGGGGATTTCTCGGAGATCGGCCAACTGAGTGGCGTGGAGGCCACAGACTGGTCCTGGGGAGCGCTTATTGCAGATTTAGATAACGACGGTTGGAGGGACATCTATATCTCTAACGGCATCAACCACGACCTCACCGACCAAGATTACATCAATTACATCTCCAACGAAGAAGTGATGCGCTCCATCGTAACCCAGGAAGGGGTGAACTACAAGGAGCTTATCGACCTTATGCCTTCTACGCGCATTCCGAACTATGCCTACAAGAATGTTGCGAAAGGGTACAAGTTTGTCAATAAAGCCGAAGATTGGGGACTCGATGCACCGAGCCACAGTAACGGATCTGTATATGCAGATTTAGACAACGACGGCGATTTAGAATTGATCGTCAACAACACGAATCAAGCGCCGTTCATCTGGCGAAATAATGCCGAAACACTACTTGCGGAAAACCACAGCATCTCGTTGGATTTGCGCAATGAAAACGGCGCGACTGCCATTGGCGCGAAAGTTTACGGCTATGCTGGTGGGGAGATGTTCTTTGCAGAATTGGTCCCTATGAAAGGATTTCAAAGCTCTGTAGATCCGAGAATACACCTTGGTGTTGGCGCACACAAAAGCCTCGACAGTTTGACCATCGTTTGGGGAAATAAGACGTCGCGATTGAGTGCTGTGGCTGCAGATAGTCTTTACGTTCTAACGGCGGCAGATGCAAGGCCTACACAGCTTGCAAGAGTAAAAAGTACTTTGCTACAGTCCTCAGGAGAATACGGCGCACGTACAGAGAACAAATACAGCCAGTTCAACGAAGAGCGCCTCATTCCACAAATGGTTACCACAGAAGGTGCGCGTTTGGCCTACGCAGACATTAACGGGGACGGCTTTACAGACGTTTACCAATGTGGTGCAGCTGGCGAAGCCGGTAAACTTTTTTTAGGGTCGAATTACTACGGCTTTGAAGAAGCTACTCGAAATCCTTTTGCAGCACACGCTGCTAGCGAAGACACCGACGCTCAATTCTTTGATTACGATGGAGACGGAGATCTCGATCTATACGTCGCAAGCGGATCTATGGAAGCTGAAAACAACAGTCCTGATCTCTTTGATCGCGTTTATAAAAATGTTGGCGGTGGAAAATTGGTCTACGACGAAAATGCTCTTCCGCGCCTTCCGGTACGCTCCTCCTCTATCGCTATGGCCGATTTTGACGGCGACGGTTTGACCGATGTATTTGTTGCGTCGCGAGGATTGAAAGGCCGTTATGGCGTCCCTGCTAATGGCCTATTCCTAAAGAATTATGGGAACGGAGAGCTGCGCAATGAGCGTAGAACTACTCGCGGGTTCCAGCGCATCGGTATGATTACGGATTGTGCCTCGGGCGATGTAGACGGCGACGGCGATGCCGACTTGCTTACTGTGGGTGATTGGTCGGGCATTCGACTTTGGATCAATGACAATGCAAGCTTTAAAGAGCAAACGATAGAAGCCGGTTTCAACTACAGTCAAGGGCTTTGGAACACGATGAAGCTCACAGATGTAGACGGTGACGGGAACCTAGATGTAATAGTGGGTAACCTTGGTGAGAATTGCCGCCTAGAGGCCTCTCCACAAAAACCGATGGCACTGTTCGTGAATGACTTCGATGGAAACAGTTCAACAGACCCAATCCTATGTTCGTATTGGGGTGATACGCTGTTCCCGCGTGTATTACGACACAACCTCATCTCGCAATTGCCGTATTTGAAGAAAGAAAACCTCTTGTACCAGGAATACGCGGGTAAAAGTGTGTTTGAAGTGTTCGATACCCTACAACTTGAACGCAGTGCGTTGCTTCAGGCACAAACGCTGCAGACGGTCATCTACTTCAATAACGGAAACGGCACTTTCAGTCAGGGTACGCTCCCTCTAGAAGCACAAATTGCACCGGTTTACGCTATTGACGTAGTCGATGTCAATGGCGACGGTGCGAAAGACCTTGTAATGGGCGGTAACCTCTTTGAAGTGCAGCCTGAATGGGGAAGGTATGATGCCTCACGTGGAACAGTACTGCTTTCCAACGGGACACGATCATTTGAAGCGGTAGGCACAGCGGCCTCAGGACTAAACGTAGAAGGACAAGTACGCGATATTATAACCTATAAACGCGGCGATGCAACCTATGTGCTCTTCTCTAAAGTTGACGGCCCTATGGAAGAATACAAACTCGCCGAATAATGCTGAAAAAGGCACATATCGCCTTATTTCTTGCCCTTTGTGCCTGCACATCGGCGCACAAAGAACCCACCTTGTTTGAAGAGGTTGGCGAGGCGGCGGGAGTTGACTTTGCCAACATACTGGAGGAAAACGACCAGCAGAATATTGTGGACTACCTCTACTTCTATAACGGAGCAGGAGTTGCTGTAGCCGATTTTGACGGCAACGGTTTTGAAGACATCTACTTTGTCCGGAACCAAGGTGATAATGCCCTCTATTTTAATCAAGGGGGTTGGAAGTTTACCAAGGGAGGCCTATCCGCAGCGGGAAATGCGGATTTTCAAACCGGTGTGAGTGTTGTAGATATCAACGCAGACGGTTTTCCAGACTTGCACGTAAGCGCAGTGAATTACCACATATGGAATGGTCACAACGAGTTCTACCTGAACCAAGGTGACGGAACCTTTACTGAAATCAGTAAGGATTTAGGGATCGATTTAGCGGGCTACGGCCAACAAGCACTTTTCTTCGATTGCGACAATGATGGCGACCAAGATTTATACGTTTTGCGTCACAGCGTTCACCCTTCTGGGGCCTATAACAAGGCTTCACAACGCAGTACCACCGATGAAAAGGCAGGCGATCGTTTCTTCTTGAACACCGGCTCTCCTACAGCACCTGTTTTTGAAGATAAAACCGACGACTTCGGGGTACTTAGCTCACAGCTTGGTTATGGTCTAGCTATCGTCGCCGAGGACTTTAACAGCGACGGTTATTTGGATGTGTTTGTCGCCAACGATTTTCACGAGAACGATTACCTGTATTTGAATCGCGCTGGCGTAGGGTTTGAATTGGCCACAGACGAAAGCTTTCAGACGAATTCGAAATTCACCATGGGCGTGGACGCAGGTGACCTCAACGGGGACGGGTTAACCGACCTTTTCACCCTGGACATGAAGCCTTGGGACGAGGTAGAGCGCAAAAATGCGTTGGGTGCTGAGCCGTTCCACATTCATAAATACAAGCGCTCGCAGGGGTATGTCGAACAGTTTCCTAAAAACAGTGCGCACCTTCAGCGCGGCAATGTCGCTTCCAAAGGAATGGCCTTACCGGTATTTGAAGATGTTGCCCCACTCCTTGGGGTTGAAAGCACCGATTGGTCTTGGGGTGTCTTGCTCGAGGATTTCGACGGAGATGGATACAAAGACCTGTACGTAACTAACGGAATTAAGCGGCGTCCGAACGATCTAGATTACATTCAATTCCTCTCCAGTGGTGAAGGCGTAGCGAAGTCCGACGAGAGTATTTACAGTCAAATGCCCCCGGGACTCGTGAGTAATCGCGCCTACCGCGGCACACATGATGGGATGGAGGAAATCAGCAAAAGCTGGGGCCTCGATTTCAAAGGCACCAGCAACGGTTCTGCAGTAGCCGATTTTGACAACGACGGCAAACTCGATCTCGTCATTAACAACCTAGACGACCGTGCGCACCTCTACCGCAATGTCCTCGCTACGGCCGCCACAACTGTAGATTTTGGCGGTTACAACGTGCGCTACCGAAAGCGCCTTGGTGCAAAATCGCATTGGAACCTTGGTACAAGGTCCTGGCTCAGTCACAGCTCCACCCGCAAAAATGTGGACGACTTCGGAGGGGGTATCATCGTTGAGTGGCCAAATGGAACTGCAAAAGCCTACACCTTGCTTCCCGGTGAACACAACCCACTTCGTCCTGGCGACGGAATGCCTGTTGAAGGATTAGAGACCGTTAACAAGAGCCGTATTGTTGCCGCTTTAGACACTTTGCCCTTCGGACATAAAGAAGATGCGTACACAAGCTTTGTGGAAACCCCGCTGTTGATTCAGGGCACCGACGAACTAGGTCCTGCAGGCGCGTATTTCAGAGGAAAGCTCTTTGTAGGCGGAAGTACGGGTAAAGCACCGCTTTGGGCGGATCTCCAAACTTTGGATACCACACTTTTGTGGACAGATAGAGTACACGAAGATGTCGATGCAGCAGTTGTAACTCTGGGCACTGGACAGCAAGCCCTCGTGGTGGTCACTGGAAGCAGTCAAATGCCCAATAATTCAACGCGTCAACAAGACCGCATCTATTTTGATACAGAAAGGCAGAGTAGTTCTCTGGGTGAAGAAGGGACCAATGCCTCATGTGTGGCCATTTTAGATCTTAACAGGGACGGAATCGAAGATATTTTCATTGGCGAGCGTTCCGTATGGAACGATTACGGTGCTGCGCCTTCACATGCGGTCTATTACGGCACCAATGACGGTTGGTTTGAAAAAGGACAGCCGACCTGGACCACCGAATTAGGAATGATTACCGATGCCACAGCGGCAGATATCGACGGTGACGGAAAAGATGAACTCATTGTCGCAGAAGATTGGGGAAAGATTAAAAGCATTGATGGGAACGGCAAGGTTCGGTCCTTAAGCGAAAACGGATGGTGGCGTTCGGTATACGTGGCCGATTTAGACCACGACGGTTCCGCAGAAATTTTTGCCGGTGGCGTGGGTCAGAATCACGGTATAGCTGTAAACCCTGAAGACCCTATTGAATTATGGATTACGGATCTAGACGGTAATGGGAACCGCGACTTCCTCTACAGTTACGTGAACCAAGGCGAGCGTTATCCATTATTCGGACGCGACGAACTCATCAAAGAAAGCGTCAAGTACCGTAAAGATTACCTCAAGAACAGAGCCTTCTCCGGTGTGCCGTTTGATAAAATGTTTGGAAATGCCCTAGCCGATGTTGAACCGCTTAGCGTTGGTTTTACCGGCAGTGCATTGCTCGTCTCTAGCGACAGCGGCTGGGTTCAGCTGACCTTGCCTTCTGCTTCACAGCAGGCGCCTATTAATGCGGCTATTGAAACAGAGCGCGGTCTATTGCTATGCGGCGGCGCGGATAATATGCACACCTCTATCGGTACCCAAGAGAGCTTCTGCGGAGCCTTTCTTACCTACGGATCGTCCGGGCCTTTGTGCAGCGATGCGCCCTTTATCTTGCGGGGCTCAACGGCCAAACTTGTTTCCACTCCCGAGGGCCTCGTACTCCTTCAAAACGACGGCGCTGCCTTGCTTTACACGGGTGATTTATAGAGGGGTTTTCCCTATTTTAGCGAGATGCGAAATTTTCTTTTGTTTGCCTTAATTAGCACGACGTTGCTAGGCTCGTGTAGCTTGGATCCAGAATGTGAATGGACGGACCTCTATGCGGAGTTCGAAACCTACGACTTCACAACCGATTTAGAACAGACCAACATTGTTCTACTGACGCCAGAATTTGATCCAAATCTTCCGCTTTTTGAGTCCTTCATCATTCGAAGCGACAGCGCGTATGATGCACTCACCCAGTTTTCGCGAGATGAAGAATGCCCATACTGCGTGTATCCTGAAATCGATTTTGACCAATACACTTTGATTGGCTTCTCTACTGAAATCAGCTGCCTCGCTACGAATTACCTGAAACTAACAAGTACGCCCGAAGGGTGGCGTTATGCCCTGAAAACCGTCGATGAAACCCAATGCAACCAACTGTTGTGCGACAACTTCAGCTTCAACTGGATCCTGCTTCCGAAAGCCGCGGACACCACGGATATCTCCTTTGAAACTGGCCTTGCACGCTATTTCTGCGACTGTTAATCACACAACAACACATGAAACGACTTCTACTAACACTCACTTTAAGCGCCTTTATCGCGACCTCTTGCCAAGGTCCGAAGGAGCCGTACAACGACTATTCACGTGATCTGCAGAACGCCTATCAAGCAATCACAGACATCTTGGTGCACGATATTTTCTCGCCACCAGTGGCCGCTAGAGTATATGCCTACTCTGGCGCAGCGGCATACGAAGTAGTGGCGCAAAGCCATACAAATTACCGTTCTCTCGCGGGTCAATTCCACGAATTCCCTACTATCGAACCGGCACCAACGGATGAACATTACGTGCCCGAATTGGCTTCGCTCCATGCCTTGGGGGTGGTCGGTAAGGCCTTGATTTTCTCAGAAGACCGCATGCAGGCACATATGGACGGCTTGTTCGAAAAGATGAGTGAGCACCACAGCGCTGAAGCTATTGCCGTGAGCCGCGACTATGGACAGCGCGTTGCGGAAGCTGTTTTGAATTGGGCCCAGGGCGATAACTACAACCAGAGCCGCACGTTTACCAAATACGAAATCAACGACGATCCGATGCGCTGGAAGCCGACGCCTCCGGATTACATGGACGGTATCGAACCGCACTGGAGAAATATTCGTACGCTTGTCATGGACAGCGCGCAGATGTTCAAACCCGTTCCGCCTCCAACGCCTTCTCTGGATACCGCCTCGAAATTCTACAAAGACCTCATGGAGGTCTACCATACCGTGAACAACCTAACTCCAGAGCAAGAGGCTATTGCACAGTTTTGGGATTGTAACCCGTATGTGAGTGTGCACCGCGGTCACGTGATGCTGGCGACCAAAAAAATCACTCCAGGAGGTCACTGGATGGGTATTACAGGCATTGCTTGTCGAAAAGCAGGAGCAGATTACGGTACAACCATCAATGCACACTTGCGCGCTGCTACGGGACTGTTTGACGGTTTCATCTCATGTTGGGACGAGAAGTACCGTTCAGAGTTAGTTCGCCCAGAGACAGTGATTAATGAGAATTTTGACGAGAATTGGACCCCGCTGCTGCAAACGCCTCCATTCCCGGAGTATACCTCGGGGCACAGTGTGATTTCCGGTGCTGCCGGAGTGATGCTCACGGGCGTCTTTGGTGAGAACTTTGCCTTCCAAGATTCTACAGAACGCGTATACGGACTTCCTGACCGCTCCTACGAAAGCTTCACCGCTGCCTCTGATGAAGCTGCCATTTCGAGATTGTACGGCGGTATTCACTACATGCCGGCCATCGAGATTGGGGTGAGCCAAGGGCGCACATTAGGGGCCTACCTAGATGCCAACTTAACGACCTACACAGGAAATGAATAAGCCGTTCAAATGGGCGTTGCACATTAACTTCTTTGTGTACGCCATCCTACTGAATAGTGTAGGAATCGTCATCCTAAAAAGCATTAACAACTATGGCGTGAGCGAAGTGCAGGCCAGCACCCTTGAGCTGTTCAAGGACATGCCTGTTGCCATCGTCTCCTTCCTCATTGCCAGCTTTGTCCCTCGCATTGGCTACAAGAAAATCATGGTCATTGCGCTGTCTATTACCTCACTAGGGCTGATACAGATGTGGGCGGGAAATAGCTTTGTTTCTTCTCAAATCCTATTTGCCATTGTTGGGTCTTCATTTGCCCTGATCAAGATTGCAGTATACGGGTCTATAGGAGAAGTGACTTCAGGAGAAAAAGAACACAATGCACTAATGAGTTCCGTAGAAGGAACCTTCATGTTCGGTATTGCCTTGGCCTACTTCCTTTTCCCTGCTTTTAACAGCGAAACAGACCCAAGCGCTTGGCTCAACGTATACCTCCTACTCACAGGTTTAGTTCTAGTGGCCGTAGCCTTCCTTGCGCGCATTCCTGAGCTTCCAAAAGAGGAAAACAGTACGCCCCTGAGCGAAGAGTTTTCTGCTATGCTCGGACTCATCGCTAAGCTTTTAGTCGTCGTATTCGTCTTCTCTGCCTTTCTATACGTGATGGTAGAGCAGGGCATTATGACTTGGTTACCTACGTTTAATGAGAAGGTCTTGGCACTAAGCGAAAGCAACAGTATTCGTATGGCCAGTATCCTTGCCATTACCCTGGGTTTAGGTAGAATCCTCGGTGGCCAATTAAGCGAGCGCTTCCACTGGACCCTTGTCATCTCAGGAGCTATAATCGGAGCCATGCTCATGGTCGCCTTTGTCCTCCCACAGGCGCTAGACCGTGAAGTAAGTCAAAATGCAGCCACGATTTTTGGCCTGCCGGTGCTTGCCTTCATCTTCCCTCTAGTAGGGCTCTTCATTGCCCCAATCTACCCGCTATTAAACAGCGTAGTACTCAGTGCCCTACCCAAGAAAATGCACAGCCCAATGACCGGCCTTATCGTGCTGTTTTCTGCTACGGGCGGCACCCTAGGTTCTCGAATCACTGCCTACTTTTTTGAGCGATTGGGCGGCGGTGCATTCTACTTCACATTGGTGCCCATGACCCTCCTACTCATCGCGGTATTTGTCTTGAGAAGATTGACCAAGAAAGCGTAAATTCTCAAGGTGAATACGATTGATCAACTTCTTGGCGAACTCTTTGTCGATTTGCACACTAGTGGCATCTGGGAAGACGAGAAATACATCAGCGATGCAGAACTCACTACTCCCATAGTCGAGGTTCTTGCCCTTTACAACGACGAAAAATCCGGGACCAATTTTAATCTAAAGTCCTTCTTCGAAAAACACTTTCAACCCGCCCAAGCTGTGGAGGTCGATTTTGCTGCTGACCCTAACCGCTCACCGGAGGAACATATCATAGCGCTATGGCCTTATCTGCACCGCAGTGCTGACCCTACAGATGTGCTCAGCACGAAAGTTCCCCTTCCACACTCCTACATCGTGCCTGGAGGCAGGTTTCAAGAAGTCTATTATTGGGACAGCTACTTCACACAATTAGGCCTACTCGCACACGGACACCGCTCTTGGGTGGGCGACCTCCTAGACAACTTCGCCCACTTTATCGACACCTACGGACACATTCCCAACGGCAACCGCACCTACTTTCTCTCGCGCTCTCAGCCCCCTTTCTTTGCGCTTATGGTTGATGCGTATGCCAAATCTTCGGAGGAGCCCATGGACGTTTACGATCGCTATCTACCGGCACTCGAAAAGGAATATGCCTTCTGGTCCACCGAGCACCGCAATGAAGAGGGAAAAACCACATATTGGGACGCTGGAAGCTCACCCCGAATCGAAATGTACCGTACCGATCTAGAATGGGAGGGGCACGCTAAGAAGCACCCCCTTTTCTTCCAGCACCTTCGTGCCGCTTGCGAAAGCGGTTGGGACTTCTCTTCAAGATGGCTCAGTGACCCTATGGACCTAGGCACCATTCATACCATGGACATTGCGCCAGTTGACCTCAACTCACTCCTTCTATTCCTAGAAGAACTCCTGTTCAACCTCACCGGGAATAAGGTCTACGAGGATGCAGCCTACGAGCGTAAACTCAAGCTTCAAACAGAGTTCTTTACCGAAGACGGCTTCCAAGACATTGACCTAAGAAGTGGTACCGGCTCAGGGGCTGTGAGCGCGGCGGTGTTCTACCCGCTCTTTGTGGGTGCAGCAACGGCCGACCAAGCGGCGTTTACCGTAGAACAGCACCTCCCTCAATTACTAGAAGCTGGTGGACTTTTAACTACTCCGATAAACAGTGGTCAACAATGGGATGCCCCAAACGGTTGGGCGCCTTTGCAATGGATCGCCGTGATGGGTTTGGACCGCTACGGGTTTAAAAAGGAGGCCCGAGACCTCGCGACAAGATGGATACGTACGTGCGATATTATCTACAACGCGCGCGGCAAATTCGTGGAAAAGTACAATGTGGTTGAACCAGAAAACCTAAGCAAAGGCGGAGAGTACGACGTCCAAGATGGCTTTGGGTGGAGCAACGGCGTATACATTGCCATGCTCGAATACCTCAAAAAATAACGCTTAGCTACCGGCCAAGGGAGAACCAAAAATCCCTACCGCCATTTCCGCCCATAGGATGGCGAATAAGAGCATCAATAACAGCATTACTGGCCACCTTCCTTTCTTCGGCAATGAGCGCCATAGAAGCAACTCTACACAAGCAACAACAAAGATTAATGCGCCACCTATTAAGAAGTCAAATGGCGACCAATCAACGTTTTCGCTAAAAAATCCTCCAATCAACGGAATAGATAAAAGCACGGCGGTTGCAATGGCTGGCCAGTGCCAGAGTGGTTTAGTCTGTGACATGGGTCTAAGGTTTCCTTTAAAATACAAAAAACCCCGGCGCTGCGCGCCGGGGTCTATTCGGGCTTTCGCCCATAATTTTACTGCTTCACTAGAATAGCACCAAAGCCACCGCCTGAAGCCAAACGAACATCAAAGCTATCGCCGTTCACGTACGTTTTCGTTTCAATAGTCACTGCATACGGATTGGTTTCCCAATCGGCATCGTCTGCATCGCGATAGATTTGTGCCTCATAAGTAGCTCCTTCCTCAAGGAAGTCTAGCGCAATACTCAGCTGGTGTTCTCCGTCGGCATTTGCAGCGCCTAGGTACCAGTTATCGTTTTCCTTCGGCGTTCGCGCCCAAGCCACATATTGGCCTACTTTTCCTGCAACGGGAATACTACGCTCCCAATCAACTGCAACATCTTTAATGAACTGCAACCAATCCAAATGCTTTTCGTAATTCTCAGGAAGATCGCACGCCATTTGAATAGGCGACGGAACAACAACATACAAACCAAATTGCTGGCCCACAGTCGAGCGAACTCTATTATCGCCATCAGGGCCGCTTTTCGTATGAAGTTGGAATACCCCAGGTGTATAATCCATTGGGCCGCTTAAGAATCTTGTAAAGGCCATGGTTGGAATATGATCCACGTAGTTCCCTTTCTCGATACTCCACGCATTGAACTCTTGTCCACGGGCACCTTCGCGAGCTACCCAGTTCGGCCAAGTACGCTCCAATCCAGTTCCCTTTATTGGCTCGTGAGTGTTCACGGCAATCTGATAGTTATATGCTTTCTTAACAGCATTGTTATAGTGGTTTACCATCCATTGACCGTGGTGGTATTCTCCCTTTGGCAATAGCGGACCTACATAGCCCGACTTCACCAAATGAATATCGTTGGCTTGCATCAAGGCATAAGCAGTATCCATCTGCTGGTCATAAGTACGCGGTGCCGCCGAGGTTTCGTGGTGCATCACCAAACTCACGCCTTTGCTTTTTGCATATTCTTGAAGCTCTTTCAAATCATAGTCTGGATAGCTCGTCACAAAATCGAACACCCCTTCACGATCGTCAAAACCAATCCAGTGCTCCCAGCCCGTGTTCCAGCCTTCCACCAAAACACCGCTAAATCCGTGCTCAGCAGCAAAGTCAATATACATACGTGTGTTTTTGTTGTTTGCCCCGTGGCGGCCGTGCTCACGACCGTCGTCAATCCACGTGCCCATGTCCTGAGTCATGCCATAGTCCCAAGTGCTTTTGCCCATGTGCATCTCCCACCAAATACCTACATACTTCTGTGGCGCAAACCACTCTGAGATATCGCCCATTTGGTTCGGCTCATTCAGATCGTACATCAAGTGTGATGCTAGCAAATCAGTCGCTTCATCACCCAAAGTCACCATTCTCCAAGGCGTTTTGAACGGCGTAGGAATAGTAGCCTTATTGCCGTCTTCACGCCCTACTAGTGAGCTTACAAAACCGTGCTTGCCCTCGCGGCGTAAAGTCATGCCTGAATAATTTACAAGCGCTGCCTCATGAATGCTCATGTGCGTACCGTCCTTGTACTCAAAAGTAACCGGCGTGCTTACACTGTTTTCCACAATAACCGTTGCTGCCAAATTCGGGTGGTTGGCCTTGCTCAAGGCATCAATCTCGCTCACTTTAGTGTGATTATACGGGTGCTCATAGATCTCCCAGTCGCCCGGAATCCA
>CATAPZ010000203.1:0-2377 GCA_949486955.1 Cryomorphaceae bacterium
GATTCCGTAGAGATGATATGGACTTAAGTGGGGTTAGAACTTTGGTTCTCGATGAATTTGATAAATCGCTGGAAGTAGGCTTTGAGCGAGAGATGTCAGAAATTGTACGAAGTCTGCAGGCAGTAAATCAACGCGTTTTAACCTCGGCAACTGATGCTGTAGCGATCCCAGAGTTTTTGGGTATCGATGACCCTCTTTCCATAGACTATTTAAACCAACACCGTCCGCAGTTGACGGTCAAGACAATTGCCGCGAGTGGGGGCGAGCGTCTTGATGCTCTTTTAGCATTACTGAAAAAACTAGAAGGTCAGCCAGGTATCATCTTTTGTAATTTTAAAGAGTCGCTTTTTGATGCGAGTGACTTCCTTTTGGACAACAAAATAGAGCACGAATGCTACTATGGTGGGCTAGAGCAAATAGACCGGGAACGGGCTTTGGTAAAGTTTCGAAACGGCACTTGTCAGTTGCTCTTGGCCACAGATTTAGCTGCACGTGGACTAGATATACCAGAAATCAAGTTTATCATTCATTTGGAGTTGCCGTACCATTCTAACGAATTCACACACCGCAATGGGCGTACAGCTAGAATGAATGCTGAAGGAGCTGCTTATGTACTGCACAAAAAATCTAAGCCACTGCCAGATTTCATAAAAGCCGTTGAGCCTATGAAAGTTGAAATATCGCAGCTTTCTTCCGAAAAAGTGGATGTTCAGAAATGGACTACACTGCATATCACGGGTGGAAGAAGGGATAAGATTTCAAAAGGAGATATTGCCGGACTCTTTTTCAAGAAAGGCGGCTTATCGAAGGACCAGCTAGGAGTTATAGAACTGCAGCAGAGCTACTCCTATGTGTCCGTCTCCCGATCACTCGCCCATAAAGTTGTAGAGCTCACAAATAATCAGCGCCTGAAGAAGAAGAAGGTGCGGATTACCATTGTCCTTTAGATCAGAATAAACCGCTCTGCGTAAGCCTCGGTCGGGGTTTCTACTCGTAGAATGTAGGTCCCGCGTGCCAGTCCACTGACATCTATAGTTTCGTTGAACTGTCCGATGAAGTCTGCTCGGCTGTTCTGCCAAACTTCCTGTCCTGAGGTGTTGAAAATACGCATGTTCATATTGCTCTGCGTACCGAGGATGAATTGAACGTGCAGTTGATCTATTGCGGGGTTCGGGAATAGAAGTAAGGAGTATGATTCTCGGGCTACAGGGAATATTTCGGCTGCTATTTCACAAGAATCGAAACGTACAGTAAGGCCATAATTGCCATTTGTAGGGTTGAAGAGTACACTATCTTCAGAAATGGTAATGCCGTTTAGGGTCCAATTGTAAACTACACCACTAACGTCTTCAGAAATTTCACTGCGCAATACATTTCCTTCGGCTACAATATCCACATCAATGACTGCGGAACAAGAATCAAAATTGGCCACCAATTCGGTATTCGTATTCATAAGAACCTCTATCGAATCTTCTTCCTCATTGTGATAATTGCCATCATTTGAGGTCCAATGAGAGAATACATATCCAAAGTTGGGCGTGGCTTCAGCAGTTACAGGACAGCCACCGTGGTATACCCCTTCCCACGGCAATTCTGGGGTAATGCTATTAAGCTTAATTACTCCGGCACCTCCAGGATAGGCGTCTAAATCAATATCTCTTTGTCCGTACAGCGAAAAGCTCTGATTGATGTGTTGTCTTGCAGTTGCTATTCTGTTCGCGTTGTACGATTTAATGGAATTCACGGCATTTGACCATGAGGTAAAGGAATAAGGACCCATCTGACTGCTCCAGTTCGCAATATGGTCCGGAATAGCAGGAGCTAACGCCGCTTTTAATTCATCGGTCGTTGTATCAAAGTTTGCACTTTGGAATGTGGTGTTTATCAGGTCATCGTAACGATTGGTGAATTGACACATAAAGTCATCATTGTCAAGAACGTGATCAAAGAGCTCTGAATGGTCGTTCGGCGCGGTTGGGTTTCGTGCGCGGTCAATGTAATTATGGTAGATGTTACCTCCGTAAAGCCCAAAGGCGAAATCCGTGTCGTACATCATGTAGCGCCAAGTGGCACCAATGGTGTCTTGTCTCCACAATTTGACATTATTTAGCCCCCAATCTATCCCTAACCAATCTCTATTCTGAATGTACGTCTGGAAAACGAAGTAGTCGATGTAGTTGTCGAGATCAAACCTTGAACTAAAAACTTCTACGAAGTCGTCCGAAGAAGTGCTCGTGTTCATGATTAGATCGTAAGAATCATTAAAGTGCGCCGATGATCCCACCAAGGCTCCATCGCGGTTTAGTAACTCAACATTGTCCTTATCTACACCGTGGTTACTTTCCACGTAGTGTTCGTCCATTTTTTCTCTAATTCC
>CATAPZ010000204.1:0-2312 GCA_949486955.1 Cryomorphaceae bacterium
GAAGATTAGTGGACGTAATACAGTTGGAAGGTTATTCCAAACTAAATGTCTCCGACTTACGACTTAATCAGCCTTTGATTCTTCATTATGAAAGCGAAATGGGATCGGGCTACCTAAAGCTTATTTCCTGGAAGTAAAGCGTTTACTTCCCAATACAGAATTTACTGAAGATGTTCGCCAAAAGATCATCCGTAGAAATGGTACCTGTAATTTCACCAAGCCCGTCGAGCGCAAGTCTCAAATCTTGAGCGAGTAAATCACCTGGAATGCTCAATTCTACGGCTTCAATACTTTTTTGCAGTGCCTCCGCAGTTCGACGCAGTGCATCGGCGTGGCGGGCATTGGTTACGATGGTTTGTGAGGATGAATTGGCAGACCATGCAGTTGCGGTCTTCAATGCAGCGAGCAGCTCCGTGAGTCCCGTTTTATTTTTCGCAGCGATATCAAAGATTTCACAGTCGATTTCATGTAATCTTGCCCGTATAGGCGCTGTGGCGGCTTGATCCGATTTATTAATGCAAACAAACAAATGGGCTTGTGGTGCACTTGTTTTTAGATGGGCGAGTCGCAACTCTAGATCATCCTCAGCCGCGGTGGCATCAATGATATAAAAAATGACATCCGCCTTTTCCGCTTGTTCGAATGCTTTCTGAATACCTATTTGCTCCACGTAATCTTCAGTATCACGAATACCGGCGGTATCAATGAGTCGGTACGTCAGTCCACCGAAGTTAAAGGTGTCTTCAACCGTATCGCGCGTTGTCCCCGCAATAGCACTGACGATTGCTCTGTCCTCACCCAAGAGCGCATTCAACAAGGTTGATTTACCTGCATTTGGTGCCCCTAAAATGGCTGTCGCAATGCCTTTTTTAATGGCGTTTCCATATTTAAAACTATCGATGAGCGCGCTTACTTTTTGGAGAAGATTGTGGAGCATTTTAAGCAATTGGTCTCGAGAAGCGAATTCTACATCTTCTTCACTAAAGTCCAATTCCAATTCAATCATCGAAGCAAAATGCACTAAATCCTCACGAAAAAGGGTGATTTCGTTGGAGAGCCCACCTTTTAATTGGCGCAAAGCCACGTCATGCATCGTTTTATTCTCCGCGTGGATGAGATCCGCTACGGCCTCCGCTTGAGCTAAATCCATCTTGCCGTTCATAAAGGCACGCATGGTATATTCACCGGGATCAGCAAGACGGGCTCCTGCTTGTAATAAACTTTCCATGATACGACCGATAATGTAGGGAGAGCCGTGGCTGCTAATTTCAAAACTCTCCTCACCAGTAAAGCTTTTTCCGTCCTCGAAATAGGTAATGAGTACTTCATCAATGTGCTCCCCGGCTATGCTGTAGTCTCCAAAGTAGGCAACGTGTGAGGTAAAGCCCGATTTATTCACGCGCTTTGAATGGAAATAAGGAGAGAGGAGGTTCTTTGAATTGGCCCCGCTGACTCGAATGATGGCTAGGGCTCCCACACCTTGCGGTGTTGACAGCGCACAAATGATATCGTCTCTAAGCATTGGACAAAGATACGTCGATTAGTAATGAGCAAAGAAATTTGAAAAGAAGGGAAATCCATTCAAGCTTGGGTAGTACCTTTGTGGCAAACTCACAGAAAAACCATCTACATGAGCGTATTAGTCAACAAAGACTCAAATATTATTGTCCAAGGATTTACGGGTAAAGAAGGGACGTTTCATGCCACTCAAATGATTGAATACGGCACGAACGTGGTCGGTGGAGTTACTCCTGGTAAGGGAGGAATGACACACCTTGACCGTCCGGTATTTAACACCGTAACTGAAGCTGTTGAAAAAGCGGCTGCAGATACATCTATCATTTTTATACCACCGGCCTTTGCCGCTGATGGTATTATGGAAGCTGCTGAAGCAGGTATCAAAGTAATCATCTGTATCACTGAAGGTATTCCAGTTGCGGATATGGTAAAAGTGAAATCGTATTTGAGCGATAAAGATTGTACACTTATTGGTCCGAACTGTCCTGGCGTTATGACTGCAGGAGAAGCAAAAGTGGGTATTATGCCTGGTTTTATCTTCAATAAGGGCACTGTGGGTATTGTAAGTAAGTCGGGTACACTGACGTATGAAGCAGTTGATCAGTGCACTAAGGCAGGTCTGGGTCAGACTACAGCTATCGGTATTGGTGGTGATCCCATCATCGGTACAACGACGAAAGAAGCTGTTGAGCTTTTAATGCACGACGATGAGACTGAAGGAATCATTATGATCGGTGAGATTGGTGGCCAACTCGAAGCAGAGGCAGGTCTTTGGATTAAAGAGCACGGCACCA
>CATAPZ010000205.1:0-2547 GCA_949486955.1 Cryomorphaceae bacterium
ACATCACCAGATAATTGCTTGAGGAGCTCAGGAATAAGTTCTTGAAAGGTTGGAGCATCAGCAACCATTTCATCATCAATACCCGTGAGCAATTGAATGTTGTACGGTATAGATCGATCGGGTTTAACAAGTGAAGACCATTGATGCGTAATCTTCTTATTTTCAACATGGACAATGCCTATTTCGGTGATGTCATTGCCTGAAGGTCTACCGCCCGTTGTCTCTATATCTACTACCACATATTTCACATCAGCAAATTAGCTAATAGGCGCGTTTAACCTCTACGCTTTGTTCTATATTTATCCTCATGGAATTATTGATTTGGATTTTATTGATTTCAGGTGTCGCAGGCGCGGTTCTACCTATGGTTCCAGGGCCTATTCTTACAGCTGTCGCACTATTTCTTGCCCTAATTTCAGACCAAATCAACGGTACCCTTTACTGGTTATTTGTGGTGAGTGGTATTATGATTTTTCTCATTGACTTTTTCATGCCGGCATATTTGACCAAGAAATCCGGAGCGTCAAAAAGGGCGTCCAACGGCGCATTGATAGGAATGGTATTGTCATTGTTTACAGGTCCAGGTCTCTTTTTGGGCGCATTCATAGGTGCTTTTATTGGTGAATTCTCGATGACATCAGATGCTTCGAAAAGTGCTCGTGCGAGCCTTTATGCAGTCCTAGGTGTGTTTAGCGGTATGGCTATAAAGTTGTTGTATGCACTAACAATGCTCGTCTTATATATCAGTCAATTGTATTTATGAGAGTAACTGTCGGCACAAAAGAGATACACTACCCTTCACTTCAATGGACAGAGGGTGTGGTTCTTTTTACCGGTCCTTCGGGAAGTGGTAAGACAACCTTGCTAAGAGCGCTGCACGGTGAATTAGCAGTTAAAGATTCATTTGAGAATTGGCCACAGCATAATACTGCTATGATGCCACAGCAAAATACTTGGATTCCTTACTTGAATCTAGGTATTCAGTTGCGACAATTCGGTGGACCAACTGCAGAGTTAATTGCGCGCCAATTACAGCTCGAAAGACAGTTAGAAAAGCACCCAAATGAATTGAGTGTCGGGCAGCTACAAAGATTCTCACTCGCCTTAACCCTAAGCTTGGATAGTTCTGTTTTTCTCTTGGATGAGCCTACTAGCGCACTTGACGACGATCTCGCTGACCTCGTGTTTGCGCTGATAGATGAAAAATTAAAAGAATCGGACCAAATAACTATTGTTGCCGTGACTCACGACCCTCGGATGAAAAAATACTTTAGTACCGCTAAAACTTGGCAGCTATGAGAAGACTAACAGCAGTCTGGAGCGGTCAATTGCGTGCCAAAGGTATTCAATACGTTATGCTCACAATGCTCACAATTCTTGTTAGTGGCGGCTTTTATGCCTCTCGAATTACAGAATCGTACATTTTTAACAAATGGACGGAGAGTGCGCAATATGCTGATGTCATAGTTAGTTACAAAGGATCTCCTTTGCAGATTGTTGCAAGCACATTGTTTAGATTGGAAAATCCAACCGGAAACATCGATAGTACTTCATCTGCCTATTGGGATAAACACCCTATGGTTACAGCCTCTTGTCCCGTATCATTAGGAGATAATATTCAAGGCTACCCACTAATTGGAACAACTCTCGATTATTTTGATTGGATGAAGATCGATTTAGTCGAGGGTCATTTGCCCGATAGCGATGAAGACGTGGTCGTAGATATATCCTTGGCTGAAACACTAAGATTGAGCATTGGCGATGAACTTCACTCCTCGCACGGCAGTGCTTCCAATGGTGAGCAGCACGAGCATCACCACTTGCGAATAGTTGGTCTTGTAAAAGCTTCAAGAAATGCGGATCAACAGGCCTTTTTTACGACGACGACTGCGTATTACGGTATGCACAATAACCAAGGCAAAGGGGAAATAACAGCCCTCATGCTGCGTTTGAAGAGCAAATCAGCGTTGGTCATGTTGCCAAGGGTCTTCGATCAACGCCCCAATGAGCAAGGAGCTTTTCCGGTCTTCATTTTTGCTCAATTGCAGAAGCAATGGGCACCAACTCTGGCTACTATGAAAAAGTATAGTGTGGTCATACCGGCGATACTTTTGCTCATGTTTGCCTTAATTGTAGCCTATCTCAACGGGACTGAGAAGGAATCAAAGCGCTTTTACACCTTACAGAAATTACCAAGGTTCGAAATCTTTTGGCTGCAACAAGGTTTATCAATCTTTGCTGTATTAGTCGGTACGGTGCTCACCTTTTTTGTCTTAAACAGCATAGCTGGGTTTTACATACATAAAGAACAAGGAGCCATTTTCTTACCGTTGTTCGTCGCGGTTCTCCTCGGTATCTTTCATTCCAAGCGACCATGAAGAAAACTATAGTACTGCTTTTTGTTGTTTTAGGATTCAACGCCAGTGCGCAGCAGGTGTTGCCTTGGGAAATGTTGGCCGTGCCCTACTCCACTACACCTGATGGTCTCTATGAACCACAATTTCCTTCATGGCTCGATAAATACAAGAATACGGAAGTCGTAATTCA
>CATAPZ010000206.1:0-1816 GCA_949486955.1 Cryomorphaceae bacterium
CGAAGGCATACTTTCTGAGTACAGAACTGTATCCGGTTGGCTTACATTGAATATTAATGGAATCTGAAAGCGTGTTTCGAGCCATTTTCCAGCATCCCTGATGCGTATAGCGAGATCTATATGGACCAATTCTGCATGGGTCGAAGTTGTGGCGTAAGTAGCATGAAGAACCTGGTTTAGCGTTGTTTGTCTAAAACCTTGTCCATCATCTAAATCAACATAAAGTACTGACGGCAGTTGCTGATTGCTCTGAACCAAAGAGTCCACTAGTGAAAAGCTCAAGGTAGTCTGCTGTCCAGTTATGTAATGAGCAGGACTGTTGGTGCCACCAAAAAACACAGTAAAGTCATTCACGGCTTGGAGTGCACTGTCTAAAGGTGCCGGCGTGCTCCATGGAACGGTCTGTGCACTGTCTAACCACATTTTTCGTGGAACCGTAGTAATTCTATGGCCATCATAAAACAGCCAACCTTTATCAAAAGCTGCGGAATCTAACTCATGAACCTTGAACCAATTCAGGTATAGCCGGACGTCTAATGACTGGGAATCTACCGTGCTCTCTTGCTCAAAAGAACTCCACGGTTTCAAGTGGAGTTGCTTTTTACCAAAAAGTAAACCACCGGAGAGTCGCTGACTTAGAAATAAATCGTTGTAGGCCAATTCGCACAGCCTCTTGGTCACCATTTTACCGGGAATGGAACCGTCGAGTTGGTGCAAATCATACTGTGTACCGTAGAATAAATCTCTCAACGCACTCTGATCGTGTAAAAAGCCATGAGGAAAGAGTGTATCCGGAAGCTCTGAATACAACAGTTGAACAGAGTCTTGGAGTTGGGCGAACGTACGCAGTTGAATTGTTAGAGCAGCAATAAGCGCCCAATAGAGGGTAAATTTCTTCATGGCAATAGGGTTTTAATTAAGGTGGAATACCTTCCCTATTAAATTGAAATTGCCCAGATTAGGAATCAAAGAATGTGAACAACTAAATCCTATTCACATTGGGAGCGTTGACAAAAAAAAACACCCCCGCGGGCGAGGCCCGCGGGGGTGTTGTGAGAATTTTATCTCGCTACTTCTTACATAGCGCCATCTAGCTTCGCTGCTAGAACTTGCTTGCTTGTAGCACCTACTTGCTTGTCTACGATTTCACCGTTTTTAAACACAAGTAGTGTTGGGATGTTACGTACGCCGAACTGTTGTGCTACGGCACCGTCAGTATCTACGTTAAGTTTTCCTACAACTGCTTTGCCTTCATAATCGCCAGCCAATTCATCAACTACTGGTCCAACCATGCGACATGGTCCACACCATTCCGCCCAGAAATCTACCAATACAGGCTTGTCTGACTTCATTACTACTTCTTCAAAGTTTGCTTCCGTTATTTCGAGTGCCATAATAAAATGTATTTCTTTTTCTTGTATCAAATGTAAGACCAATTTACCGCCTGATGCGATAGGCTTCACCTATGAGCTCATTTATGTTTTCCACACGTAGTTCACTACCACTACCTAAGAACGAATCGCCTTGAGATGCCTTCACTTCGAAGTATATAAACGCCTTTTGGCAAATGCCTAAGATCCAATCTACTCTTGCCTTGTGCTAACGACTCGCGATATACAATTTGGCCGGTCAAATTTGTCACAGTAATGGCTCCAGCTGTTCTCATTTCTACATGGACCAATCCGTTGGAGGGATTAGGGTACAACCTTTTTACTGGACCGGCTGCTTCCTCCACCCCGATGAGATAAGCTAGGCCAAAGGCAAACGCTCCTTTAAACCCATTTTCCTTAACGGTATCCAATCGGATCCACCTTTC
>CATAPZ010000207.1:0-4929 GCA_949486955.1 Cryomorphaceae bacterium
ATCTTAAACTCACGCTTCACAAATGTAACGAATTAATTACATTCCATGTTATTTTAAAGACACAGAATCCAATTAATCTCAATCTATCAAGAGATGAATTCCAAAAAATGTGAAGAAAGAAAACTTACGAAGAGACCTACTTCAACCCGTTCTCTTTGAAGTTCACGTACATCTGTTCAAAGTTCTTGTACACTCCAGAGAGGAAAGTATCGGTCAGCGCCTCTTTCACTGCAGCTGGTGAAGGGTGGCTGTCCTTCATGAACTTGTAGGCTTGTTTCATTGGGCCCGCCTCAAATTCCACGACGTGCCAGCGCTCCATGGCGTAAATGGTAGTTTTGAATTGTTTCGTGCTCCAGCTCTCTACTATTCTCATAAGTCCACGTGCATTTTGAAGTTGATCAATCTGTTGGTCATGTAGTTCGGTACAGCATATTGGCCGGCAGCACTTACATCGCGCACCCAAAGGTAGCTCACTGTATTGCGCGCTTGCAACAGGTTGAAAATTTCTGCGCTCACCCAAACCTCGTCAAACTGCTCGGTCCATTTGCCTTGAAGCACCTTGATAAATCCAATATCTGCACGGCGGTAGGGCGGTGATCGGAACACGCGCTCCCACGGGTCACTAATGCCGTCGCCCGGGCCATCAGGACCAAAGGGGAAGCCGCCGCCTACCATCAAGGTTAGGCTCAAACGGGTAGAGGGGTCGTTGGGTAGGTAATCTTGGAAGTACACGGCAAAGTTGAAACGGGTATCTGTTGGGCGGGCGAACCAGCCTTGGGCAAAGTCGTCTGTGGGTCGTTCCTCGGCTTTGAATAAGCTGAAGGTGAACCAGCTGTCGGTGCCTTGCACAAATTCGCCATTCACTCGGCTGTCGAAACCGTAGATACGTCCGATGGCGTTATTATCTGCTGCATAGCGAATTCGTACGTTTTCGATATCATACAAGTTGACGCGGTTGAGGTCTTTGTAATAGGTCTCAAACGACCAAACAAACGGCCGTCCCCACATCTCAAAATCCTTGTCGCTACGCACTGTGAAGTGCATGGCGTTCTGGCTTTGTACCTCTGTGTTGAGTACGCCGTCTTTTTGGCGCATTTCGCGGTAGAACGGGTATTGGTCGTACAATCCGGCGGCAATAGTGAAGGTGCGGCCTTCTTCGTTGGGTTTGTAAAAGAGTTTGAAGCGCGGGCTAATGCGAAGCTCACCGTTTAAGGTGGCAAATTGAGTGCGTACTCCTGCATTGTAGGTCCAGATGCCCTTGTCCGTTGCCCATTTCCCTTCCCAATTCATATATCCTTTCAACCGGGTATTGGTGATCAGCTGGGTGGCACTAACGTGGGTGTAGAGGTCCAAATTGTCGAGAGGTGTGCTGTACAATCGGCCACCGATAACGCTATCGAGCTGGCTTTCACGGTGTGGTAAGCTGTAGCCTGCGCTGTCGATGCGCTGAAATTCCTTGTAGCGGTCGTAAATATTTTCGCCTTGCACTGTCGCGCCCCAATTCAATTTGCCTGCATCAAAGAATCGGCCCTCGGCGTATTTCGCATTGACGATGTAGGCATCCAAAAAGTTGCGGCGGTAATCCTGGAAGGCACCTACACCGCGCACCAGTGAAATTTCTCCGAAGTCGTCGCTGCCCAGATCGTTGTTGAGCTCGCTCAAACGGTAATACCCGATAACATCAGTAATCTCTCGCTCAGTAGTATGGAAGCCCGTTGCACTCAGGCTGCGGAAGCCGCGCCCTAATCGCTGGTTCCAGCGTGCTGCTAAAAATTGGGTGTCGTAACCAAAGTTCTCCTGCCCGTCAAAGAATACCGTTAGGCGCAGTGCCTCCTGCAAAGAACCAAAGCTCGTCTCTCGGTTCTGCGGAACCTGGTTCATGCGGTTGTGGGAGAGGTGTCCGAAAATCTCCAACGAGGTACTGTTATCAAACCATTTCCGCGCTAAGATTTGCCCGTCGGCGTTCGAGGGGAAGTAATCGCTTTGGATGTCGGTTGCATTGAGCAGGAGCGCATTGTTGCGGTAGCGGAAGCCACTCAAAATCTCCCAATCCATGCCCGCCTTGGTGGCACTGATGTTCACTCCAGTTAGGGAACTCTCCACTTTGGTGTCCAATTCTTCACCGCCTCTTTTGTACTGTACATCCAGCACGGAGCTGAGCTTGTCGCCATAGAGTGCGGAGAAGCCCCCAGCACTGAATAATATGTTTCCAACCAGGTGTGGATGGATAATGCTCATCCCTTCTTGCTGACCGGCTCTGGCCAAAAACGGGCGAAACACTTCAAATCCGTTGATGTAGACGAGGTTTTCGTCAAAATTCCCGCCGCGTACATTGTACTGCGAGCTCAATTCATTGCGGCTACTTACCCCAGCAAAGGTTTTAACGACGCCTTCTACACCGCCTTCAGCACCGGTGGTAAACTCAATGTCTTTTCCCTTGACCAAGGTGCGCTCGTCTTCCGGCCTACTTTCACGTACCTCCACTTCGTCAAGAAGGGTAGTGTCCATGATTTGTGCGCTAGCAAGGCTGCAAGTACATAGAAAGAGTATGGCGAAAAGGTGACGCATTAAGTATTAGCGCTTCAAGCTTTGAAAGAGTTGTTGCCAAGCAAACGGGTTGGACAAGGCGCCAAGGATGGCGGATGCTCCTGTAGCATTCATTCCATTTCCGAATACGCGTCCTTCGTTGTAAAGCTGCTGGTTTTGCATGGAGATTAGATAGTCCTGCATCTCGGCGGCGTCATAACCCATGGCTGCTGCGCGGTCGCGTAGTTCGTCTAAAGCAAGGTTGCGCGCTGCAATGTCCATTTCAGTAGTCTGCACCTCCATGGCTAAGAATTCTTCTTTGAAATTTTCCTTCGATGGCCAAGGATATACAATGACCGGATCGAGCACCTCGGTGTCCCACTCTAGGACGATGCGTGCCAAGAACTCATCGCCGTCAAGGGTATCAGCTACCCAAAATTTTTGAAGCTTGAAACCAATGTGCTGAAAGAATACGGTATCTCCAGGCATCGCTACTGTGGAAAAGAATCCATCGATATCAGAAATGCTCACCTGTCCGCGACTCTTGACCAAAATCTGAACGTTTGGCAGCAGTTGCTTGAGGCTGTCGTTACTTACGACAATACCGTGCAGCTGGATGGGCGTTTCCTCCTGCGCATGCAGGGTAGGGGTAAAAAATGAAAGACAAAAAAGTAGTAACGCTACTCTCATAGGGTGATGGTATATTCTTTAACAGTGGTATTCCCCACTCCGTCAATAACAACTACCCGCAAATTATGGTTTCCTGCGGCCAATTCCTTGGGCACAATCACTTTTAACAACTCCTTTTTGTAATCGAAGTCAATGCGGGCAAAGGCGCCGTCTATTCTCGCACTGTAACGTTCCACACCCGTCTTGTCGTCTGCTGCGCGCAAGCGAATCTCTCTAAAGGCGCTATTACTGCGTGCATAGGTTGTGGTTTTCAGCAGGCTCACCTCAGGTTTTTTCAAATCTTGGTCCAATTCATACGTTCCCGTACTCCTGGTCTTAAACGTCATCACAGCACCGTCCCGTTCCCCTGTAATGGCACTCTTTTTTTCCTTGTGGTTGGCTTCCCAAAGGAACCAGCCCACCCCCGGAACCTGCGTGCTGTCCAAAGTCCATTTGAGGGTCATGTAAGTTTGTAATGCTACCCAGCCTTCACCGATCACGTAACGGTCCTCTCCCTTTTTAAAGAGATTAAATTCATCCGTTTTGTACAATGCACCCGCGGGAATATGAATATCAATAGGCCCTAGTGTTACATCGTTGTCTTGGTTCCAATTCAATTTCTCGGGACGTTTACTTGGCGGCAATGGTGATTCACCTTTAACATAAAACGAGAACGAATTAGTGTTACCCTCGTAGTCTTTCACTACCACATCTACAGCAACCAAGCTGTCCTGCGCCACAGTAATCCATCCTTTTGAAGCTCTGAAGGCTGGGTCAATCACTTCGTAAGTATCTGTAATTTTTAGTGGGTTGTTTTCGAGCTCGTACAATCTGGTGTAGCGTACTCCTTGCGAGCAATACAGGTCGTAGTTGATGTGTGCATTGATAAATCGTGAGGTGCTGAAATTGATGCGTCTATAATTTGCCGTGAAAAAGGGTTGTCCTTCGATCAAAGCCTCAATGGAATACACCCCATTGTTATTGTTGGCGAGATCTTGCTTGTCCGTGGTAAACAGGTCTATACCCAAGGCATCAGTAGCCTCAATAGTATCGCCTGAGGAAAACCTGCCAGCATCGTCAAAATCCTTGGCAGTCCATCTCAATCCTCGCACATCTGGTTTGCGGGTGTCTTGAACCTTAATTCCAAATTCTAAAGGGTTCAATGGTTCTTCGGTTTTGGTATCTCTGATCTCAAAGTGCAGGTGTGGGCCAAAAGAGCCGCCCGTGTTTCCGCTGAAAGCGACCAGCTGGCCGCGAACCACTTTAAACTGTTCCGGTGAAGGGTAGAGGTTGCCGTCGTTTTTGCTGCGATCGCGCAGTTGGTCTTCCACCCATTTTTCCAATTCCGGATAAAAGGCATTCAAATGGCCGTAAACCGTAGTATACCCTTCGGGATGACGCAGATAAAGTGCGTTTCCGTAACCATAAGGGCTTACGGCGACGCGGCTGACATAGCCATCTGCTACAGCATTGATTCTAAGACCGCTGCGGCCTTGTGTTTTGATATCTATGCCTCCGTGGAAGTGATTTCCGCGCAATTCTGCGAATGTACCGCTTAGCACCAGAGGGATGTCCAAAGGTGGGCTAGGCTTGAAATTCTGTGCCGAGGTAATGTTAAGGGTTAACAAAAAACCAATGAAAGGGAAAATTTTCTGCATCAAGCAAATGTACAAATGGTATCTTTGAAGGAAACTGATACCTATGTCATCTGATTTAAGTTCTCAACGAGAGAGG
>CATAPZ010000208.1:0-3566 GCA_949486955.1 Cryomorphaceae bacterium
TAGGGCGCGATGCCCGATCAATCAAATTGAGGTTGACCTATTACACCAAACTCATGCCCTTCTCTTACATGAACGATGGATTAGGCATCTTAGGAGTATACCGCCGATTCCTTTCATTCACTATTGGATTATTCCGACCGATTTATCGCGCAGAAGGCCATGCACAGCAGCGTATTACCGTGCACAAGAGTGCTGCGCTCGCCGCAGAGAACTTCATGCTAAGCATGGCTTCTGAGGAATTCCACACTTGTCCTATGGAAGGTTTTGACGGAGTTCGTGTTAAACGAATCTTGGGGCTGCCGCGACGCGCTGAAATCAATATGGTGATTGGCTGCGGCAAGGGTCAGGATGACGGGTTCTGGGGACCGAGGCGTCGTCTACCAAAAGACGAGGTCATTAAGGTTCATTAAGTACCAATTAGGAATAGACTACCTTTGTCGCGCAGTACAACACTTGTGCAGCCTAAACAACCTTTATGACATTTGATTCACTAGGACTCGACTCTAGAATCCTATCCGCCTTAGAAAAGCAAGGCTATACTCACCCTACTCCTATCCAAGCGCAGAGCATTCCCCTTCTTTTAGAGGATTACGATTTACTTGGAACGGCACAAACCGGAACAGGAAAAACTGCGGCGTTCACTATTCCGATTATTCAGCATTTGCTGGAGCGACAAAGCAAGAAGCGACGTATCCGAGCGTTGGTGGTTACACCGACGCGAGAATTGGCTTTACAGGTTGCTGAAAATGCGAAGCGATACAGTGCCGGTACGCCCATTCGAACAGCGGTCATCTTTGGAGGTGTAGGACAGAACCCTCAGATTGATCAGCTGCGTAAGGGCGTGGATTATCTGGTAGCAACTCCTGGGCGATTATTAGATTTACACAACCAAGGATTTATCAATCTTGATTCCTTGTCGCACTTTGTTCTCGATGAAGCCGACCAAATGCTTGACATGGGCTTCATTCATGATATACGTAAACTGTTAAAGATTATACCACAGCGCCGTCAAAGCTTATTCTTTTCGGCGACCATGCCCAAGACTATTATTGAGCTTAGCAGTCAAATTCTTAGACCTAATTACAAGCAGGTTCGTATCGCTGTCGAAAAGCCTACAGCGGAACGCGTGACTCAAGCAGTTTACTATGTAGCCAAAAAAGAAAAGCCGTCGATGCTCCTTCACTTACTTCAGGACATGGAAGGCTCTGTATTGGTTTTCGGACGCACCAAGCACGGTTGTGATAAGGTTGTTCGTATTCTCAATAAGAAAGGGGTAAAAGCTGCAGCCATTCACGGTAATAAGAGCCAAGGTGCACGTCAGAAAGCATTGAAGTCTTTTAAAGCCGGTGAACTCAAGGTGCTTGTAGCTACAGATATTGCTGCTCGTGGCATTGATATCTCTGGGCTAGAACACGTGGTTAATTATGAACTGCCCAACATTGCAGAAACGTATGTGCACCGTATCGGAAGAACAGGACGTGCCGATGCCTCTGGCGCCTCCGTTTCGCTGTGCGCAGCTGATGAGCGTGAATACCTCAAAGACATTGAAAAGCTCATTAAAGCATCTATTCCACTCGTAGAAGACCACCCATTCAGAGCCGGTGCTGCTGAAGAATGGTCCGATCCTGAAAATAGAAAACCGAAGAAACCAGGACAACGCCCACCGCGTAATAAAAAGCCGAGACCACAGGGTCAAGGCAATAAGCCCTCTGAAGGTGGCGGACAGCGCAGCAAGAAAAGAGGCCCGAAGCGACCAAGACGAAACTAAATTGCATAAAAAAGCCCCGCCAGTTGGCGGGGCTTTGTATTTGAAAATAGGTCGCAATTAAGGACTTACTAGATTCACGCTGATATTCACGTAGAATGGGTTTGTAAGGCCATTCATCTGTGCATATGCTGGAGTGCCGTCGATAAGACCAAAAGCACGGTAGATATCTGGTCCAGATACCAAGCGATCAACATCGTAACGGTAGTTGATACGGTACCCCGCTTGAATAGACATCCAAATGAAGTCCTTCAAAGAGAACTCGTAAACCGCACGTACGCGGATTTCACCACGACGGATTTCCAAGCCTTCATCTCTCAGTTGTTCAAACCCTGGTAGGTTTTCGTACATACGGAACGATTGTCCTTGCAACTCGTATCCTAAGAATAGCATGTTACGTGGGTTAATCGTTCTTCTTACGTGCACACGCGCCGGAAACAAAGCTTCTGTACCCCATTTGTTGTTTGCACTCGTCGAATTATAAAGAATAACAGGGATATAATTCAACTCACCCACTCTGTAAGTACGCGCTAAACCAACACCCCATTGCTTCTTTTCAGTAGGACGTTTACCCCACAAAGCGGCAGCAGAATACTTCAAGTACTGTGCTGGCATCGCCGATGCACCGTAAGTACCGCTCATATCTGCAGAACCTTGGAACAAGATGAACTGTGTATCGTCCAACGGCTTATAGATGGTTGTATTGATACCAGAAGTACGCAGTCCGTGCTCTGAAAGCGACTGGTGCAACGGGTTGTCTGAAGAAGTTGGCGCTTCAGCGTAGTTGTAAGACGTGTTCCAATAATTGGCACCCATCTGCCAAACTAGATTGGTTTGGCTAACAACAGGAAGGTTGAACCCTGCACGGATACCCGCAGTAGAATTCACTTGCATTGAGTCACTACCCTCGAGAGTAGTTCCGTCTGCCATGGTAAGATCACCTGCCGCAATCGAATACGGTCCTTGGAAATCATAGCCAATCGAAATGAGCTTAGCTGGCGAAAGCCCTTCAATCTTAGCATTGGCATAACGCTTCATACTCTCGTCCTCAAAACCGAGGTCCTCGTACAAGCTCCAATCTATATCGTCATCCGCAGTCCCGTCGGTTTGAGCGAAGACTGGTGTTGAAGCAAGGACGAATACTGCCGTCGTTAACTTCAAAAAGTTGCGCATCATAGATTACTTTTTCTTTCTAGAAGGCATTTTCAAACGCTTCCAAACATCTGTACGGCCGATAGCCTCTACACCAATGTATCCACGCATATCCAATGTATTCATGTCACGCATAGTGATGGTACCTTGGTACGTAGAACCGTTGTTCGGATCGTACAAAGTACCTTCTGACCACTGGTCGTCACCTTGGTAAACGAAATCCTTACACATACGGAAGCCTCTTAATGGCACGTTGCGCAAGTCTGGGTTAGGGTTGTTGATATCTGTTCTTGGGTTTCCGTCTGCATCATTCGGCTCGATAAGCCAAACTACACGACCGTAGTACTTATTACCAATGCGGTCAATTTTAATACGTGAACGGCCGTTTGACGGTTCCCAGATACCTACAAGACGATCTCCTGGATCTTCTGATTTTTGTGGTAAATCGAAACTTAATGTTCCAAATGCTATGACAGCTGAAACTGCCAAGAAAGTTAATTTGCGAAGCATGGTCTTCTATTTTATGGTTAATTCAAGTGTAAAATTCAATTTGAAGTCACGGTTACCGTCCCAGTAATCTTCTGCGAGGTCAGCATCAAGTACAACATATACCTTGCCTTCTTCCATGATCTCTCCTAGTTCAGCCTCA
>CATAPZ010000209.1:0-6672 GCA_949486955.1 Cryomorphaceae bacterium
AACGCAATGTCAGGGTTCATCAAGGCGCCGCTAAGGTTAATAATCAAATCAACATTGACATTCTCGTTGTTGTAATTCGCATTTGAGACCAAGCCTTGCAGGTCGGTGGAAAGAGAATATTTCGCGTCAATATTTACTTGCGCCTCATAGAGGTCACCACTCCATAAAATAGTGCCACCAGGTATAATCTCAAAAGGCTTATTGATAATATTCTGCATCGTAAATAGATAATCACCAGAAACCAGCGTATACAATCCATATAACTCAAGGCTTTCGTCTTCTAATATTTTAAGACGCATATTGCCGCTTCCGCGCGCCTTGATTACATCGCCTAATACTTCATCAAGTACGAGCTCCACATCAGCATTTGGCGTTGCTTTAATGGCGATATCCGTAGTGAAATATTCCAGCTCTTGAACAAAAACACTATCTGCTGTAGGTAGTCCAGCATCACTAAAACGAATGTAGCTTGGCATTTCAACCGCAGTTGGGTTATCCAAAGGAATCTTAAAGTTAGTACCGTCTTTTGTAGCTACGGCAAGGTCTAAATGCAACTGTTCCAAAGGTCCTTCTAGTACGAGGTCCCCCTCTACTACTGCAGTACCGTAAAAGTAGCCGTCGATATTTCTGCTTAAATCAACCGCTCGTATACTATCACTATGAAGTTTTAGGTCAAATACTAAACTATCGAACCGATTGTGATGAATACCGCCAAAGACTATTGCAGTTGTACTGTCCTTCGGCGCATAGAATTTAGCAGTGTCTAGGGTAATTTCATCTTCTGTAATAACCAATTCAACGGGCTCAGAAGCGCTTAATTCTGCGCCAACTATAGGCACAAAAAAATGACCGTCGCGCATGGCAAACGCACCGTTCAATGTGTATGCTTCCAGTGGACCGTACCATTCGAATCCACCTTGAAGCGTACCACTGAATTCATCTAGAACACCATTAAACAGTGGGTTAAATGGATCGACAGCAAGTTCATCTATACTTGCTCTTACATCAACTTCCTGTGTTGTGAAATCGTATCCCCCACTAAAGGAAAAGGAACTGGATGTACCTTGGCGCAATTGGCCGAATGCACTTAAACGTGTTAAGTCTTCAACTTCGGCATTCGCCGTAAACCGACCGTATTCATAGTTATTTAAACCAAAATCGTCAACCTCAATCTGTCCTTTTATTAACGGTCGGAAGAATGAATCTTTCAACGTTAATTGTGCATTCCATGTACCAGAAAACAACGCCTCTGGTGTGCGAAATAGGTAATTCACCACCTTTGAGTTAAAACCTTCTAGACCGAGCTCAATCTCAGGATCGTCGGTATCAAATAGTTGACCGTCAAGTACGAAGCTACCGTCTTCGCCAGCGAGAATTAAAGAATCCACATTTAATTGCGCATTTTGCCATTGAAGGTGGGCAGTATCTGAGAGTGCAAACTGCGATTCTCCAATGTTGAAAGCTGCAGCAGTAATACCTGCCTCCCCGCTTAGTAGAGATCCTTCCAAAAGTATCTTACTAGGGATAGAATCTTCTACAACACCTGAGAACTGGATTCTCTTTGGCCCAACAATTCCGTTCGAACTGAGGTTCACCTTCGCAAAGTTCCAAGTGTCAAATTTCAGTTTATCAGCTTTTAGCGTGGTATTATGAACACCTTGTGTTTGGGAAGAGGCCAAGACGATATCCTTTCCGCTATTGTTTTCGTAGGATGCTTCAGGAATGAACATAGTCGTGGACCACATTTTACGTGTACCATTATACTTCCCAAAGATGTGTGTATCCTCACTGATGAATACATCAAGGTGTATGAGATCTGCTAGCCAACCTATATTGCCTGCTTGAATATCAAATTTAAATACCGCTTGTGGCCATAGTTCTTGCTCTTGTACGATGATATCCTGAAATACATGGGAGGCAACCTTTGAAAAATCTGTGAAATCCCAATCCCCATTGACTGAAAAATCAAGTACATCACTTGATAGCACTAAGCTTCGACTCTTTCCACCTAAAACATGAGTCAAGGACAATTCTCGTAGGAAAATAACGTCTTCAGGCCGCATTAAAACGACATCTTGGAGTAAAACAGAGCCTAATCCCTCGTCAGTAAAATTAATATTTGCTGTGGCTGTTAATCGCTGTCCAGTGTCTAGGGGATCAACCAATCCTAAATCGATTGTGTTCAATTGCCCAGAAATACTGTTGAGCGTTCCTACACGACTGTAATTCAATTCGATATCGCACTTTGAATCAAGTGAACTAAGCCAGAGTGAATCTTTATTTTGTCGGTGTTCAAAGCGTGCATTCAACCCCTTAACCTTCATACCGTTGGAACGTATTTCGGGAAGAGCCGCTAATATTTCAAAGTCGTCCCCATCGATTACTGCGCTTATATTGGGTAAAATGCTCAACTGAGCCTTGGCAGATTCTACAGGTCCAAGCGCTAACTTTTTACTTGATAGCATTCCTCGAACTGGGTCATTTCGACTTTCACTCGAGAACTCCCAGCGGTTGTTTTGATCTGTCAAAACTGTTGACCAAGAAATGTCAGAAAAATCCGATTTTATATCAATTTGGGCGTTTTTTGGGCGAAAAACACCTAAAACAGGCTTAAAACCGTTAAAAATTGGCCAATTATAGAATTCACGACTTAGGTCTAAATCGGTACTTATATCGTAAGAATCCGACTCCTCTTGAGTCAATATTGAGCGCATTGAGTAGCTAGAATTTCCTCCTAGTATGCGACCCGAGACTTTGGAGTCGTATAATAAGCCGTTAAACGAAAATTCACATGCCTTCAAAACAGGCTCATACTCTTCAATACCTAGTGAAGCCAATTCAATAGAAGTATCTGTTTGGATTGATCCCTCAAAAAACAAGGAATCCACAAAACCGCTCACGCCACCGTAGGTTTTAGCTATTCCGTCAGAATTGAATACATAATCTAATTGAATTCGACCGTTTGATGAATTAAAGATGTTTGTGGCTCCTACTTCGAACTGAACACCGTTTAGCACAGCAAGAAGAGATATATCCTCTACGTTCAATTCATCATCAAGGAGCAAGTTCCTACACTCACCACTAATCGCGCACAACATATCATTGCGAGTCCTTCCGTGAATTGAATCGAGAGAAATCGCACCTATGGTTGCTTGAAATGATTGTCCAGCATTGTCTGAGTCCGAATTGAAGCTATTAATGAAGCCCTTCACCCGTTCGCCGTCCAAGGGTGAATGCAGTTCGCATTGATTCACAAGAATGTTTCGAACGCCGATATGAGATGACCAGAATACATCGTTCAACTCAATACTCTTGACCGTAAACAAGGCACTGTCTTTAAAATTCACCGTGGTTGGCCCAAAGTAAAATGAGCTTGGAAACTGGTAATCAAAGCCTGCAAAATCAATAGATAGTTCTCTCTCTGCCAATGAAGGTGCCACGTAACCGGCGAATAGCCACTTTTGGAAAGGTCTTGAATTCAAAGTGACAGTGGCCGTTAAGGCCAAAATCAAAAGGACGGAAAAAGCCGACATCAAGGTATAGTACCGCCAAGTTTTCAACCGATTTTGCTGTACTTTTGACTCATTCATGGACAACACTCCTTACATATTGGCAATTGAAAGTAGTTGCGACGATACTGCCGCTGCAGTGCTGCATGGAAATAGTGTGTTGTCCAATGAAGTAGCTTCTCAAGCGGTGCATACGGCGTATGGTGGTGTCGTTCCTGAATTGGCTTCGCGGGCGCATCAACAGAACATAGTGCCTGTTATTGACCGTGCTTTAAAGGTAGCAAATATCGAACCTTCACAGCTAAATGCCATTGCTTTTACTAACGGTCCAGGCTTAATGGGTTCGTTACTCGTAGGAACGTCATTCGCAAAGAGTCTAGCCATGACTTTGGATGTTCCTTTGATTCCTGTGCATCACATGCATGCACACATTCTAGCACATCTGATAGAAGATGCCCACGAGACTCCTGTTGGTTTCCCATTTCTGTGTCTAACTGTAAGTGGAGGGCATACACAGCTTGTCCAAGTTCATAGCCCTAAAGACATGCGTGTTCTTGGTGAAACCATCGATGATGCAGTAGGTGAAGCCTTCGATAAAGCCGCGAAAATTATAGGTTTACCATACCCTGGAGGTCCACATATAGACCGCTTGGCGAAGGAAGGGAATCCGAAATTCATGGAATTCGGTCGTCCACAAGTGGACGGTTACAACTTCAGCTTCTCAGGGATGAAAACCAGTTTCTTATATGCGCTTCAAAAAAGAGTGCAAGAGGATGCGGATTTTATTGATAATCACAAAGCAGACATTTGTGCTAGCTATCAGAATGCATTACTAGATGTACTTTTCAAAAAACTTGAAAGGGCCATTAAAGACACCGATTGCCAACATGTGGCTATTGCTGGTGGTGTTAGCGCGAACTCCGAATTGAGGAAAAGGCTAACATCATTGGGTGAACGCGATGGTTTAAACACCTATATACCTCCATTTCAATACACTACGGACAATGCAGCTATGATCGGTATCGCCGGCTATTATAAATTTCTCGCAGGTGAATCGTCCGATTTAAGCATCTCAGCGTCAGCAAAAGTTAAGTTTTAGTAAATTTTTAAAGTGATGTTTTTCAAAAGGTAAAAGGATGCACTTTTGCCCTATGAAAGCCTCCATTGTTATCGGTGCCACTGCCAAGGTGCAGCTGCCCGAATTAGCGGTGAAAAATCTACACGCAAGAGTAGATACTGGTGCGGCCACTTGTGCCTTGCACGCCTCCTCTATCTCTATTGATGAGGAAAGAAATGAGCTGAGAGTAATACTCTTCGATCCTGAAAGTGACTTATACACAGGCGATGAATTAATATTTTCAGAGTTTATCGTGAGAAATGTTCGGAATTCTTTCGGACGTCGTAAAGCTCGACCTATGGTCGAAACGCAAATTGAACTCGCCGGTGCAAGTCACCGGGTGTTGGTTGGATTTTCCGACCGTACCCTTCTCTCCTATGACATGCTCGTAGGTAGAAATTTGTTAGAATCAGGATACATCGTAGACGTTACCAAATAAAGAATGAAAATTGCTATTCTAAGCGCTAATCCGGCGTTATACAGTACCAAAAGGCTTGCAGAGGCGGCACAAGAACGTGGTCATGAAGCTCACGTAATTAACCACAACCATTGCTATGTTGGAATGGAAACCGGAAACAACAATGTATTCCTAGGTGAGCAAGAATTGACCGATTTCCAAGCGATAATCCCACGTATTGGAGCCTCGGTAACCTTTTATGGCAGTTCAATCATCCGTCAATTTGAGGTCAAGAATATCTACACTACCCTCAGCTCATTGGCATTGGTACGTTCAAGAGATAAACTTCGTGCTACACAAGTATTGGCAAAACATGGTATTGGTATTCCAAAAACCGTTTTTGCAAAGCAACCGCGCGATGTCAATAACCTAATCAAAACTGTCGGTGGCCCTCCTCTCATTGTGAAGCTATTGGAAGGTACTCAGGGACTTGGAGTAGTATTAGCCGAGACTAAAACTGCGGCGAAGAGCGTCATAGAAGCTTTTTACGGCCTTAATGCAAACATCCTAGTACAAGAGTTTATAAAAGAAGCCGGTGGCTCAGACATAAGAGCTTTCGTCGTTGGTGGAAAAGTCATTGCTGCCTATAAGCGCCAAGGACAAGAAGGTGAGTTTAGATCTAATCTTCACAGAGGTGGTCAGGGAATCAAAGTCAAGTTAAGTTCACTGGAAAAAAAGACTGCCGTAGCGGCTTGTAAAGCTCTAGGTCTTAATATTGCAGGTGTGGACATGCTTCGAAGTGAACGTGGACCGTTGGTTTTAGAGGTTAATTCTTCTCCAGGGTTAGAGGGCGTAGAGAACGTAACCGGTGTAGATGTGGCAGGTAAAATCATCGAATTCATTGAAAAACAAATTGAGCGTCCGCTCAATAGAACAAAGGATAAAGTAGGCGTTTAAATGCAACTCTTTCTAGGACATATCACTGGTAACGAATTTCAGCTCGATGCAGCTGAAGTTCAGCATTGTGTTAAAGTCCTAAGGAAATCTATTGGTGATAGTATTCACTTTATAACCGGTGATGGTAACCTTTATCAAGGTGTAATATCATTCACTTCTAAATCAAAGGTTTACGGCTCTTTTAGTAAAGTGAAATCCAAATTTGGTACAGTACCTTATTCCTTGACCATCGCTATTGCTCCGACCAAGAATATGGACCGCATCGAGCTGTTTGTCGAAAAGGCAGTTGAAATGGGAATAGATGCAATTGTACCTATTATTTGCGACCATAGTGAGCGTAAGGTCATCAAGGAAGATCGACTGCGGAAAATTGTTCTAAGCGCAACGAAGCAGAGTTTAAAAGGAAAACTAACTCAAGTACAGTCCACTTCATCATTCAAGGAATTCATCGCTCAGGAACATTCAAACCTATTGATTGCTCATTGTGAAGAGGGTGATAAATCTTCGCTTAAAGAAGTACTTGATGCTAATATCCCGACAACTATTATGATCGGTCCTGAAGGAGACTTTTCACCGGCTGAGATACAATTGGCCTTAGAATCTGGCGCTAGGCCAATTCATCTGGGCTTGAGCCGTCTTCGTACCGAAACTGCTGGCCTTGTTGCCGTGTCGACGGTGTATCAGGAGTTGGG
>CATAPZ010000210.1:0-2576 GCA_949486955.1 Cryomorphaceae bacterium
GCAGGTGCTTTTTGTCCGATTTTTAATGCCATTGTGAATTGATTTTATTTCTCAACAACTCGAAGTTAGCTTTGTTTTGTTCCTTAGAACCCTTGTTAGCAATAAATAGTTTTCCACATGACCAAAGCAGAAAAAGTACAATACGTCGTCGATGAACTGGAACGTCTTTATCCAGAAACGCCGGTACCGCTCGACCACAAAGACCCCTTTACCCTGCTTGTGGCAGTAGTGCTTAGTGCACAGTGCACCGACGAGCGCGTAAATCAAATCACTCCGAAGCTTTTCGCTGTGGCAGACAACCCTTACGATATGGCCAAAATGACCGTGGAAGAAATCGCTGCCATTATTCGACCGTGTGGTTTAGTTCCGATGAAAAGTAAGGGCATCCACTCCTTTTCAAATACTATTGTAAACGATTACAACGGCCAAGTACCGGCTAGCTTCGAAGCATTGGAGGCGATGCCAAGTGTTGGTCATAAGACGGCTAGTGTAGTGATGAGCCAAGCCTTTGGTGTACCAGCATTCCCTGTAGATACGCATATTCAACGACTCATGTTCCGATGGGGATTCTCAAACGGTAAATCTGTAGATCAAACCGAAAAAGATGCTAAGCGATTGTTTGCTCGAGAACTTTGGAACAAACTGCACCTACAAATCATCTTCTATGGCCGCGAGTTCAGCCCAGCCCGTGGATGGGATTTGGAGAAGGATTACATCACAAGTACAATTGGCCGAAGAAGTGAAATTAAAAAGTGGGAAGTAGAACAAGAGCGCAAGGCAAAGAAAGCTTCGCTTAAGAAAGCTCGCCGATAGTTGTTATTTTTGGGCAGCATTAAAAGAAATTGACCTTTATGGGACGCGCATTTGAATTTAGAAAAGAACGCAAGTTTAAGCGTTGGGCAGGGATGGCGAAGACCTTCTCAAGAATTAGCAAGGACATCATCATGGCCGTAAAAGAAGGTGGTGATAACCCAGATTCTAACTACCGCTTGAGAATGCTTCTTCAAAATGCCAAGGCAGCAAACATGCCTAAGGACAATGTGGAGCGTGCCATTAAAAAGGCAATGTCGAAAGACCAAAGCGACTACAAGACCATTATCTATGAAGGATACGGTCAGCACGGTATCGCTGTTTTAGTGGAGACTGCCACGGACAATAACACCCGCACCGTAGCGAATGTACGTTCGTACTTCAATAAATGTGAAGGGTCTCTCGGGACTTCAGGTTCGGTGGAGTTTATGTTTGAGCACAAGTGTCATGTGAAGATTGCCGCCGGTGATATCGATGTGGAAGAACTGGAATTTGAGATGATCGATCACGGTGCTGAAGACGTGTTTAAAGACACTGAAGAGAAAGACGGCGAGGAAACTGAAATCATCATGATTTATGGCCAATTCGCTGACTACGGTAACATCGCAAAAGGTCTAGAAGGTTTGGGTCACGAGATTGTTGAATCTGGTTTTGAATATATCCCAACTACAACGAAAGAGCTCGACGAGGCACAGACTAAGGACCTCGAAAAACTCATTGAAAAATTAGAAGAGGACGACGATGTACAAAATGTGTACACGACTATGAGATAAAGCGTCGCGAGCAGCGAAGCCAAAGCACAAAAAAGCCGCCCAAGGGCGGCTTTTTTAGTAGTTATTAAGCTGGAATTTTACGCAGCGAACTTCGTTCAATCTGCGCTTTCGCATACTCCTTGGTGATGTGAATGGATTTTTCCTCCATGCCCGGTGCATCGAACATATGGTCCGTAAGGATGGCCTCACAAACACTGCGCAATCCACGAGCGCCAAGGCTGTAATCGAGCGCTACCTCAACAATGTAATCGTACACTTCATCGTCAAAAGACAAGGCGATATTGTCCATATGGAAAAGGTGCTGGTACTGCTTGACCAACGCATTCTTCGGCAAGGTTAAGATAGCACGAAGCGCATCTTTATCTAGCGGAGACATAAATGTCACGATAGGCATACGTCCGATGAGTTCAGGGATTAATCCAAAGCTCTTAAGATCTGAAGGAGTGATGTAGCTCAATACTTCATCATCTTCCACGTGATTACGACTCTCCTTAGAGTACCCAAGTGTAGCCGAATTCAACCGCGAACCGATCTTCTTCTCAATTCCTACAAAGGCGCCGCCTGCAATGAAGAGGATATTTGTGGTATCCACTTCGATGTACTTTTGGTCCGGATGCTTACGCCCTCCTTTTGGCGGTACGTTCACTTTTGAACCTTCAAGCAACTTGAGTAAACCTTGCTGAACACCTTCACCGCTGACATCACGTGTAATGGATGGGTTATCTCCTTTGCGTGCAATCTTGTCTATCTCGTCTATGAATACAATACCCACCTGAGCACGGTTCAAATCATAATCGGCTGCTTGCAACAGACGCGTCAATATGCTTTCAACGTCCTCGCCCACGTAACCTGCTTCAGTAAGTACTGTAGCATCTACAATGGTGAACGGCACATTGAGCAACTTAGCGATGGTGCGTGCCATTAACGTCTTTCCTGTCCCGGTGTTTCCTACCAGAACAATATTGGATTTATCGACATCCGGCGCATCCTTGA
>CATAPZ010000211.1:0-1771 GCA_949486955.1 Cryomorphaceae bacterium
ACTGGACCTCTTCAAGCAGCCTTCGAACAATTGATTCAGTAGCGCTAGCTGAGATCGCTTTAACGAGCGGATATCACGGAGCCGCGTATTCTAACGTACAAGAAGCTTTAAACACAGCAATAAAACATGCAAAAGCAGATGACCTTATCTTTGTAGGAGGAAGCACTTTTGTAGTCGCAGATTTAAACATATGAAAACACTTATTTTCACTTTACTCGCATTCGCACCACTCCTGTCCTACGGGCAAGCGGAGGAATTGAAACAACGCACCGCCTTATTTCTTGAAGAACAGGCCGCGAATTATAAAATTAAGGAGCTCAACGGTAATGAGCCGGATTACGGTGTTTTACCAGAAACCCAATTCATCCACCATTCGTATTTCCAGCTCAAGCAAATTGAAAAAGAGTTAAACGACTTAGGAAACAACGTTAAGCCAAAATACGATCTCAGCACCTATGCTTATGAGGACGAGGAAGAATTGAAGTATGCGCTCAAATTCTGGTTTAAAGAATTCATTGGCGACAAAAGAATCACTCCCGGCCGCGACTACCGCACCGTGGATCATATCGTTCCGGGCATCATCATCATTGAGAAGAATTACATCGCCATACTTACCTTGAGCTGCTACAGCGTGGACATCGAAGAGTTCAGAGCATGGCGCAGCAGCATGCTCGGTGTGTTTGGCAGCCCGAATGCTATGGTCGTAGAACTGGGATGTAATGGACCTATTGAGTGGACGAAGAATGCACCCGATCCTAAAGACCCTAGCTGGCGCCGTTAAGCCCGAGTGCCTCTGGTCTGAACCCTTTGTTCTTCTAGCATCCCCACGGCATCAAAACTTTGATTGTATTCGCGTCGATCTGGATTCATAAGCGCCAAACCGGCAACAATATGCTGCATCGTAACTGCTTCCAAGCCGTCTAAATCTGCCAAAGTTCGGGACAATGCCAACCAATTTCGCTGCGCTCGGTTCGATAGGTTGTAGCGCGCAGCCATTCTGTAATAGGCCCGCCAATCCCTTTTGGTCATCATTGAATACGCCTCTAGTTCATTCAAGCTTAATTGCGCATTTTGCTTGCCTTGCCGCTGTATTTGTCTAAGCCATGCCGCTTGAACACGGCGATAAATCACTACTGAACGTTCCGTTGCATCCTCTTCTTGCCAACTCATGGATGGTACGAACAAGTACATATCAAAGCGTTCTAAGAGTGCGCCGCTGAGCATACCTTGAAAACCCGATAATGACGAAGCCGTGCACCGGCATTTCCTGTCGTGATGACCGAAATTTCCACAATGGCATGGATTCATTATCCCTATGAGCTGATGGACATGATCGTTCATAGGCTGGAGTAACATGTCCCGAATGCGGGCGCTAGTAGTATGGAGTTCGTCAATACAATACACACCTCCTAAAGTTGCCAATACATCCCCAAGCACCTTGGGCGCTGCAACAGGAGGGTCTAATGGAACCAGCGCATTGCGAAATTGCTGAACCACCTGCCCTGCTGTATCGGGGAGTGAACCGAGCAATTGGCGTTTAGTCAATGGTGGACTGCGTTTTAAAAAAGGACGTATGTTTTGAAATACTAAAGGGTTTTCTTCGCTGGTTCCCGAAGAATGAATGCCATTGAGCCACGGTTGGTCACCGGGAGTGATCGGAGGTAAAATAGACGGCAGACGTTCACATAGCATCGTCTTCCCCACTCCTGGCGGCCCCACAATCAACGCGTGATGTCCGCCTGCGGCAGCTACTTCCAGCGCCCGCTTTAGC
>CATAPZ010000212.1:0-6014 GCA_949486955.1 Cryomorphaceae bacterium
AGATTTAAGATTTCGAGCCTATTTGTTCTCCCAGCCAGATTTAATGCGCGAGTTGGGTGTTAGAGACGATTAAGGTCCTATTTTAGCGGTTCGAACAGCCAGTTAGAGAAACACATGGATACAAATTTTGTAGAAGAGCTACGTTGGAGAGGCATGTTGCACGACATCATGCCTGAAACTGAGGAACTATTGACTAGCGAAATGGTCTCTGGCTATATTGGTTTTGATCCAACAGCGGATTCTCTCGGTGTAGGGAACATGGTACAAATCATGACTCTAGTGCATTTTCAGCGCGCTGGTCATAAGCCTATCGCTTTGGTAGGAGGTGCTACAGGAATGGTGGGGGATCCATCCGGCAAGAGCGCTGAGCGCAACTTGCTCGACTTAGAGACGCTCCAGCACAATCTCGATTGCCAGAAAATGCAGCTTGAAAAGTTCCTCAATTTTGATTGTGGCGCAAATAGTGCTGAAATCGTCAACAACTACGACTGGTTCAAAGAGTTCGATTTTTTAGGATTCATCCGTGATGTAGGTAAACACATGAGTGTAAACTACATGATGGCCAAAGACAGCGTGAAAAAGCGCTTAGATACTGGAATGAGCTTTACGGAGTTTTCTTACCAATTGATCCAAGGGTACGATTTCTACCACCTTTGGAAGAACAATGGTGTGAAGCTTCAAATGGGCGGCTCGGATCAATGGGGCAACATTACCACTGGTACGGAGCTTATTCGTCGTCTAGGTCGAGGTTCTGCCCATGCATTAACTACACCGCTGATCAAGAAAGCGGACGGAACGAAGTTTGGAAAGAGCGAGGGCGGTAATGTTTGGTTAGATCCAGCACGTACTTCGCCTTATGCATTCTACCAGTTTTGGCTGAACGCCTCAGATGCAGATGCAGAGAACTACATCAAGATTTTCTCCATTAAATCACGTGAAGAAATCGAAGCATTGATTGCTGAGCATGCACAGGCGCCGTTTAAGCGTGCCTTGCAAAAGGCATTGGCCGAGGAGATAACGGTTCGCGTGCACAGCCAAGCAGATTTAGATAATGCACTAGCAGCCTCTCAGATCTTGTTTGGTAAGGCTACAGAAGATCAGTTGAGATCCTTAGATAGAGCAACGCTTGAAAGTGTTTTTGAGGGTGTGCCGCAGTTTGAATTGGCTGCATCAGATCTTGAAGGCGGTCTTGATATCGTCGAAGCGCTCGCCGAGCATACAGCGGTGTTCCCTTCAAAGGGAGAGGCGCGCAAGATGGTGCAGGGCAATGGTGTTGCAATCAACAAAACGAAAGTGGTTGTGGATAAAGTCCTAACTAAAGACGATGTTGTCGCTGGTGGATTGATCATCGTTCAAAAAGGAAAGAAGAATTACTTCCTAGTGAAGGTGAGCTAAGGCTCTGATAATTGAATAAAAAAAGGCGTCCCACCGGGCGCCTTTTTTATGCTTAAAACGGTCTTTAAAGGACCACGTAGTCGAAGACAATATCGTCGATGTCCTTTAAAAAGCGTTCGTTCGGACGTTGGAAGAAGTAGAACATGCCGTGGTCGCGCATCTCTGCACCTTTAAGTTTGGCGTACTCAAATTCTTCGCCCTTGTTCACTAGGCAATAGGGTATACCGCTGCGGAATATTACCAATGCTTGGAAATCTGGTTGTGATGGATTCGCGCTTCGGTTCAAGTAGGCCCAACACTCGTACTCTCCGAAGTTTTTACCTTCCCAATCTTTGGATTTAAGTACTTCAACAAGGGCATCGCGAACCGCACCCCCACGTTTTCCTTCGAAGAAATTCTCTACAGTAATTGTTGGGAAGCTGCGTCGCTCGAGTTGACGACCGTTGATAGAACCACTTAGTACCACTTCGTGGTATTTACTCATACGACGAGCATTGCTTTCCCATAGGCTATCGATAGGGTATCCTTCCTCGCAAAAACCTAGGGTATCTTTTTTATTTGATAGTAATGCCGCACCTGCCATCAATCGCTTATCAAGGATGTTGATATAATCGTCGTGTACCCAAAGATGAACGGTAGCATCGTAGCTGCCGCCGTTAAAGTTAGAAGCGCTCACACGTACAGAATCTCGAAGTTCTAGAAGGTCTTCACCTGAGGTCAAATCTGCCTCGCGACGTACGACCTGTGAATGTGCTACGGATGCCCACGCTAGTAGGGCAATAACTGCTAATTTTCTCATAAACTCACCATTAGGTTACAACCGCGTATCTCGCTTTTATCGAGTCGGCCGTAGACTTCAAATGTACCATTTTCAAAAACCCTGCCTTGGTCGCTAATTGCTAAAAAACAACAGCTGTCCTTATTGGCAAGGTCTATAATCTGTAAGGCACCTCGTGAACCGTTTTGCTGTGGTGCTCCGAGTGGATCTGCGATGTCTCTTGTATATACTCGCATCCATGGGGGACAGGCAAACAGCCCACTGTTTTTCAGATAGGCCTGCGACAACAGCTCAGTCATGCCGTATTCGCTATCAATTGGGCTCGAGGGAAATTTCTCTTTCAACAAAGCGTGCACTTGGGCACGGATAAGCTCTTTACGACGGCCTTTCATACCGCCGGTTTCCATAACACGGAGCTGAGGGAAATCCATAATGGATATACTATCAGCAAAGTCTAAAAGTCCAAAAGTCACACCCATAAGTAAGGTGGGCCGTTGCTGCTTTTGAAGACTATGAAGCACCTCAGCCAACTCTTCGTGATTGTAGAGATAGAAACCACTTTCCGTCTTTGCAGAACGCTTAATCATGCCTTCTGCCATTGCTACTAAGGAAGAGCCACTGCGCTCGAGGTAACTCGGTAGTAGGGCCAATACGGTCCAATTCTCCAAGGCACCAAATTCCCGTTGGAAGCCTGCCACATAAACCTTTTCATAATGGGCCAATTCCTTCACCATATGACTGCTCGGGGTTCCTCCAGTCGTAGTGGAAGAAGTGAATGTTGCTTCAGGGCTGAATTCTCCCGTTACGACCTCATGATTCTTAAAGATCTCTACCGGAAGGAAGGGAATGTTTTTTAGCGTTTTGACGGTTTCTGGCGTGCGTCGAATTAAATCACAAAACTGCCCGTACACTTGGTTGTTCGCATACTGATGACGGTACATTTCAAGTGCTGCCTCCTCAAAGTTTTGATTAGTAATTTCTGTGAAGTTGCGCATAAAAAAACCGCGGCCCCGAGGGCCGCGGTTCAAAATTACGTTTTTGAATTTGCTTAAAGCGAGTAGCGGAAGGTTAGTTTAAACGTTCTTCCCGGTGCCCAACGTGAGAAATACGGAGAGAAGCTCTCGTAGCTCACGAAGATGCGGTCTCTCGTGTCATCAAGAATATTACTAACTGCAAAGCCCATTTGGTATTGACGCTCATCACCGAAGGATTTCAGCAAATTGAAGTTCAGGCTGTGGAAAGGTACTTCGTAGACATCTGGGTTATCTGCAACCCCAACGATATAGAGCTTCTCACCTTGAACGTTGTAGAACAACCCGCCTTGCCATCCCTTTTTAGGATTATTGTAGTTCAAGCCGACATTAATCATGTAAGGACTTTGTCCTTGCATCGGACGAACTTCAGAAATCACTTCACCCGTTCTAGCAGAAGCTACACGAGCTGCATATTCAGCAGAATCACGCGTTACTGCAGAGTAGATGTAAGAGAAGTTAGAATTCACTTCGAAATTCTTTAAGCCCATAAAACCTAAGTTTTTACGTACTTCAAATTCTGCCCCCGCAACGGTTGCATTACCTACGTTACGTGGCTGGAAGTTCGAAGGAGCGGCAGCAGAATAGGCTACCAATTCAATAGGATTTGTAAACGACTTATAGAACCCTGATAAAGCTACAGTCTGACCACCTTCAAAGAAATATTCATAACGAGCATCTAAGTTATTGATGATGGTATTTTGAAGATCAAGGTTACCAATGAAGGTAATCCCTGTCAATACATCCTCAATCTGAGCAGCTGATTTTTCCTTGAATGAAGGACGGGCTACCGTACGGAAGGCACCTAGACGTAGGTTGCTGTTCTCGTTTACACTATAGATGAAGTTCGCTGTAGGGAACAGGTTGAAGTTGTTCAATACAGGTTCGTAGTAATAATTCAAACCGGTACCAGGAGCAGCAGCTTCTTGCTGGTCAACACCTGTGTAGAACTGGTCGTAGCGCTCCAGGCGAAGACCTACAACCACCTTCATCAAGGCGTTCATACTAAACTCTTCATTAACGTATGCCGCCAAGTTGCTTTGGATACCCTGATAGGCATTGTTCGCCTCGTAGTTACCGCTGTAGTAAGTACCGGCATCACTTACCACATCCCAAATAAATGCATCAGTTAGTAATTCATCGGCATCACCCGTCAAATCAGGCAGACTACCAAGAGATTTCGCGCGCAACTGGTAACGAAGGATTTCGTAATCCCTGTATTTGAAGGTATAACTAGCGCCATACTTCAATTTCGCATCTCTGCCACGCACTTCGTGAGTACGCGTAAAATCAATTCTATTCGCTAGGTTGAATTCGTTCAGATTACGCCAAATTCTGTTCGGGAAACCTGTCTCCCCTGGTGCAATAGCGAAGGTATTGTCCTCAGTACGGTAAGACGTGGAACGAATGTCTTTATCAGCAATACGACTAAATGTCGGAGCTATTCTCCAGTCTATTTTTAGTTTGTTATCATCTCGACTGTGCTGACCATTGAACAATACAGAAGTGATCGATCGCTCAGAATACTCTAGGTTATCACGGGCTCCAACGAAGGAGTTTTCAATCGACGAAGTCTCAATGAATTTACCTGTCCTCGTTTCACCATTTTGCAAGTGCATCATGGTAAATCTATACTTGTCATTATCGTCTTTAATTGAGTAGCCAAAGAGCCCACTCATAAAGATATTACTTACTGCGAGAGAACCTATCTGTGTGCGGTCAGCTTGTAAAGTATATTGGTCTGGTAAGTTCCCTTTTCTGTAAAAATTTTGCTCATACATACGCGATGAATCCCCGCTCATACTTCCGTAGAAATCAGTATTCGCTTTATAGGAGAATGAGCCATTGTAGCCAACAGTCTTGCCATTGTCTTTTTTAATTTGGTTACCACCACTTATACCTAAGGTTCCGTTTAAAGGCATTGTACGTGATTGAGCAGCTAAGACGGGTTTAAATCCTTCTGTAAGTTGGGTAGTTATTGGATCATCTAGTGCAGGGTTAGGAATGCCTTCGTAGATGTACTGATTGGGAAGCGGATTGTTTCTAAATCCACTATCAAAACCTAAAAAGTCCGTTACCGAACCTTGATGACCAAGTCCTTCGACCAAATGCATACCAGGCGTGTATCCTAACGATGAGCTTATATTCAGTGTTTTCTTTGTCGGGAAATCGACCAATTCAATATTTACCAAGCCGCCCGAGAAATCTGCAGGTAAATCTGCGGTGAGTGTTTTAAGTACAACTATATTTTGAAGGATATTCGTTGGAAAGATGTCCATTTGCAACGAGTTGCGGTCAGGGTCCAATCCAGGAATATCCATACGCATCAATTGTGTTTTTGTATAACGGTCTCCAAGACCGCGAACGAAAACATATTTACCGCCTTGAATACTCACACCCGGTACACGAGTTACCGCTGCTGCTGCATTACCGTCACCAACGCGCTTAAAATTTTGCGCTGAAATACCGTCCATCACGGTGGCACTTTTCTTCTTTACGTCTAGAAGTGCACTTTCAGTGTTACGCATCGCAGATGCAGTAACAGTGACCGTCATTAATTCATTTGTGGATGGCTTAAGTCGCAAGTTTTCGAATGCAGTAACTTTCCCTGCTTCGACCTTTACATCCGAAATGGTTAGTGTTGCCAGACCCAAAAAGCTGATCTCTAGATCGTAGGTACCTGGTTCCAAATTCAATTCAAAGTTTCCATCGAAATCAGTGAATGCTACAGCACCTGTTGAAGGTATTTGTGCATTTGCATAAAATAATGCCTCATTTGTTTCATCCTCGTAAACAGTTCCGCGGATGAT
>CATAPZ010000213.1:0-6375 GCA_949486955.1 Cryomorphaceae bacterium
AACAGTTACATCAAGGCGAAGAAGATGCTCTTTGACGGACTAAAGCCCGAAGCCGTCGCGATCTACAACGATGATGTCAAGCACGGTATTACGATGGTGCAAGACACGAAAGCCACAAAACGTGCCTACTCCCTTCAATTTCCGAGCGACTACAAAGCAAAAATTCTCGAGCGCCAATTCGACGGCATGCTTCTGACCATCAATGAGCAAGAATGTTGGACGCGCATCATGGGAGATTTTAACGCATACAATCTATGTGCAGCTTATGCTACTGCCTTCGAACTTGGCAAGGATCCGTTGCAAATACTAACCACGTTAAGCTTGCTCTCGCCAGTAGAAGGAAGATTTCAAACCATCCAAGGTAAGGGCATCACGGCAATCGTGGATTACGCTCACACCCCTGATGCGCTTCAAAATGTATTGAGCACCATTGACACCATCAATGAAGGCCAAGGAAAAGTCATCACTGTAGTAGGATGTGGCGGAAATAGGGATAAGGGCAAGCGCCCTCAAATGGCGACCATTGCTGCACAAAATAGCGATACGGTCATCCTGACCTCAGACAATCCTAGGGACGAAGATCCCAACGACATCATTGCAGAGATGGCTGCTGGATTGAGTCCAGACCTTAAAAGCCGAAGCTTGGAGATCGTTGATCGTAAGCAGGCCATCAAATCGGCCGTAATGATGGCACAACAAGGCGATATCGTGCTCATTGCTGGAAAAGGCCACGAGAAATATCAAGAGATCAAAGGTGAACGTCTCGCTTTTGATGACGTACAAGAAGTAACACACCTATTAAACGTATAAGATGCTGTATTACCTATTTGACTTTCTAGACCAAACCTACGATCTACCGGGTGCCGGGGTGTTTCAGTACATCACCTTCCGTGCGGCTATGGCCGTTATCACGTCGCTCCTTATTGGAATGGTATTCGGCAAGCGATTGATCGACCGCCTTCACGCCATGCAAGTGGGTGAAACAGTGCGCGACTTAGGTCTTGAAGGCCAAAAAGAGAAGGCCGGTACACCCACGATGGGCGGAACTATCATCCTGCTGTCCATTATAATACCAACGCTGTTGTGGGCAAAATTGGACAACATTTACATCATCCTAATGCTCATTAGCACCCTATGGATGGGCGCGATCGGTTTCGTAGACGACTACATCAAGGTCTTCAAGAAAGACAAGAAAGGACTGCGCGGAATCTTCAAGGTTATTGGCCAAATCGGTTTGGGAATCATCGTTGGTGCCACGCTCTACTTTCACCCTGAGGTGACCATCAAGGAGCAATTGCCCGTGGTACAAACGGAACAATTCGAAGCTGCGTCAGGCCCTTCGTATGGAGATGCCCACAAGAGCACAAAGACGACTATTCCCTTCTTTAAAGACAACGAATTCGACTACGCTTATTTCACGAATTGGATGGGCGACGCTGGAAAACCATTAACGGCAGTAGTCTACATTCTCGCAGTAATATTTATCGTGACGGCGGTGTCAAACGGCGCCAACCTTACGGACGGATTGGACGGGCTAGCTACCGGGACTTCGGCCATAGCCATGACAGCCTTGCTGGTTTTGGCCTACGTGAGCGGTTCCATCATTTTCGCGAGCTATCTGAACATCATGTATATCCCGAATACGGGTGAGCTCGTGATTTTCGCTGCAGCATTTATTGGAGCGGCCATCGGCTTCCTCTGGTACAACAGCTTCCCTGCACAAGTATTTATGGGAGATACCGGATCATTGGCCATAGGTGCCATCATCGCAGTATTAGCCTTGGCTGTGCGTAAGGAATTCTTGCTTCCGATTATCGCCGGAGTATTCCTCGCAGAGAACCTTAGCGTCATCATTCAGGTGAGCTACTTTAAATACACCAAGAAAAAATACGGTGAAGGTCGTCGCGTGTTCTTGATGAGCCCGCTCCACCACCACTACCAGAAAAAGGGCTACCCTGAAACCAAAATTGTAACCAGATTCTGGATCGTAGGCATCATGCTCGCGGTAGCCGCAATCGCCACTTTGAAACTGAGATAACAGGTGAAGACACCGTACAGTCATATCGCCATTTTAGGTGCCGGAGAAAGCGGCATGGGTGCAGCGCAGCTTGCTTCTAAGCTCGGTGTTCAGGTATTCTTGAGTGAATACGGAACCTTGAGCGACGAAGACAAGGGCAAGCTAGATAGCTGGGGCGTACGCTATGAAGAAGGTGGACATACGGAAGCCGAAATTTTAAAAGCCGAGGCAATTATCAAGAGCCCAGGGATTCCACACAAGGCCACCATCATTCAAAAGGTGAAAGACAGTGGACTGCCGCTAATGGGCGAAGTTGATTGGGCATCTAGACATACGGATGCAGCCATAGTTGCAGTAACCGGCTCAAACGGAAAGACCACCACAGCCACACTCTGCCACCACATCATTTCCGTTGAAAAAGACACGGTACTCGCCGGAAATATCGGCCTGAGTCTTGGCCGTGCCTTGGCGGAAAGAATGGACGCCGGTTTGGGCGATCCTGAAGTGGTTGTATTAGAGGTGAGTAGTTTCCAACTGGACGATGCACAAATATTTGAGCCACAAATCAGCATCCTAACGAACATCACGCCGGACCATTTAGACCGGTACAATTATGACCTCGCCACCTACGCGAGAAGCAAATTTCAGTTGCTGGATTTCACCCGAGAAGGTGGGCATTTCATCTACTGCGACGACGACGCCATAAGCAAGAAATTCTTGCAGGAATGGCAATCAAAAAAGGAATTAAAGCCACAAGTTTTGGCCGTTGGGATTGACACTCCAGCAGGACCGCATCGCGTGGCACATTATCAGCAAAACAAGATAAAAATTACACTAAACAACGAAGCTATGACTATTGAAGAATTGGCAGTACAGGGCAAGCACAACACCTACAACGGTATGGCAGCCGGCTTAAGTGCTCATTTGCTAAAAATCAGAAAGGAGACCATCCGTACGAAACTACAATCATTCGATGCCTTGGAGCACCGCTTGGAAAGCGTCCTAAACATCAGTGGCGTGGAGTACATCAATGATAGCAAAGCGACCAATGTAAATGCTACCTACTACGCACTAGAATGCCAAGACAAGCCTGTGGTATGGATTGTCGGTGGTGTAGACAAGGGCAACGATTACAACGAGCTGTTGTCCCTCGTTCAAAACAAGGTGAAAGCCATTGTCGCACTAGGAACGGACAATTCAAAAATCATTGAAGCCTTTGAAGGAATCTGTGAAATCATTGAAACCGATTCAATGAAGTCCGCCGTTCGCAAAGCAGCTCGATTGGCTGCTAAAGGCGATGCAGTATTGCTAAGCCCGTGTTGTGCCTCTTTTGACCTCTTCGAGAACTACGAGGATCGCGGAAACCAATTCAAAGACCAGGTACGTAACCTTTAATCGCCCGAGGTGGATACGGTTCGTAAATATCTAAAGGGAGACCTCCTCACCTGGGGGCTCATTCTCCTGCTGATGCTCATCAGCTTCTTGCCTACGTACAGTGCGAGCAGCTCATTGGCACATAAGTTCCGTGGGGGAAATACCTTTATTTTCTTGACCAAACACCTCTTGCACTTAGGTATTGGTGGCGTCTTCATGTACGGCGTTCACCGATTGAATTTCAGACTCATTGGCAAACTTTCCCAACTCTTAATGCCCGCTGCACTCATTTTGCTGGTGATCACCTTGCTCCAAGGACAGGAAATGGGCGGAGCCAATGCCTCCCGCTGGGTGCGTATCCCCGTTATTGGAATGAGCTTTCAAACCTCAGCCTTTGCTTCGTTAGCGCTGTTGGTGTGGCTCGCAAAATGGTTCTCGAAACCCAGGGACATCTCGGAATTCAAAGACATAAAATGGCCGCTAATCATGATAGGCAGCACCCTTGCGCTTATCCTACCGGCCGATTTCTCCACCACAGCGATCATTTTTGCCATGTGCTTCTTAATGATGGTCATCGCTGGGGTGCCTTGGAAACACTTGTGGAAGATCATCGCAGCAGGCGTCGCAGCCCTCGGGCTCTTCATCCTCATCGTTATGGCTTTCCCAAACATCAGTAACCGTGTAGCCACTTGGAAGGCACGTATTGTCAACTTTAGTGGCGGAGGTGATGAAGACGGTGCCTACCAAACAGAGCAGGCCAAAATGGCCATAGCCGAAGGTGAGGTTTTTGGTAAAGGACCTGGAAAAAGCATTCAAAAGAACTTCCTTCCGCAGTCCAATTCTGATTTTGTCTTCGCAGTCATCACCGAAGAATATGGCCTAGTTGGCGCCACATTACTCATTCTCTTTTACGGAGGCCTATTCCGACGATTCGTCAAAATTGCACGGCGGGCTCATACCAAATTTGGCACCCTGCTAGTCCTAGCGGCCGCCTCAGGAATCGTGCTGCAGACCATTGTAAATATGGGGGTGGCCACGAGCCTCTTCCCGGTGACCGGGCAAACACTTCCCTTCCTCAGCGCAGGGGGCTCCTCAGTGTGGATGACCTGTATTGCCCTAGGTATCATTCTCTCTGTGAGCCACACCGATGTCGAGCGCATAGTAGGTAAAAGCCCGCAAGAAGAAGAGGAAATGCAAGACCCTATAATGTCCAACGATAACCCCCTGGCCCATGAGTAAGACCTTCATCATCAGCGGCGGTGGAACCGGCGGACACATTTTCCCAGCGGTGAGCATTGCGACCGAACTTAAAAAGCGCCACCCCGGAGCCAAAATCCACTTTGTGGGTGCTTTGGGAAAGATGGAAATGACCAAAGTGCCTGCAGCAGGCTTTGAAATAACCGGCGTCCCCATCGCGGGAATTAACCGTAAAAAACCATGGAAGAGCTGGAATGTACCGTTCAAATTGCTCGTTGCATTGAGCCGTTGTCGCACCTTGCTTAAAACGATGAAGCCCGATGCTGTCATTGGTACCGGCGGCTATGCCAGCGGACCTGTGCTCTTGATGGCGCAACGCATGGGCATTCCGACTGTAGTTCAAGAACAAAACAGCTATGCGGGTATTACCAACATCAGATTGGGCAAAAAGGCGAAATACATCTGTACCGCCTACGAAAACGCTGCTCGATTTTTCCCCACAGACCGTGTACGCCTCACTGGAAATCCAATCCGAGAGGTGTTTACGCGCGAGCTCCCGGACCAGGGAGCGAGTAAATCGGCCATGGGTTTTGATGGGGGCAAAAAGCTCCTGCTCGTCCTCGGCGGCAGCCTCGGAGCTCGCGCGATCAACAGACAAATGGCCAAAAGTTTAACGGACATTAAAGCGCAAGGCTGGCAAGTGATGTGGCAGTGCGGAAAATTATACGAAGAAGAATACCAAGGAATGAGTGGCGACGGCACTAAGGTGCAGGCCTTCATTGAAGATATGTCGGTGGCCTATGCCGCGGCAGATGCCATTGTAAGCCGCGCCGGCGCGGGGACATTGAGCGAGCTTTGTCTGATCGGCAAGCCGGCGCTCCTTATACCCTCTCCGAATGTCGCCGAAGACCACCAAACCCATAATGCTCGAGCGCTAAGTGAAAAGGGCGCAGCCATTTTGGTGAGTGAAAAAGACATGGAGGAGCGGTTCTTAGAGGAATTGGCTTCGATGCAAACGAAAGAAATCGCTGAAAAAATGAGTGCTGCCATTAAGAGGTTGGCGCTTCCAAAGGCGACGAGTGATATCGCAGATTTGATTGATGGTTTAGGTGAGTAGAAAGCAGGAACATATCGTGTTTTTAGGCATTGGCGGGATCGGCATGAGTGCCATTGCGCGCCATTATCTGAACAAAGGTGTGCCTGTTTTTGGCTACGACAAGGTGCGCACGAAGCTGACGGACGAACTGGCCGCAGAGGGTGCGATTATTACCTACGAAGACGATACAAAGCACTACCCGGGTTGGGCGGCTGAGCAAACGACAGTCATTTACACCCCTGCGATGCCTGAAGATTTGGGATGGTTGGAGTTTTTCAAAGACTTTGGGATGATCAAGCGCGCGGAAGCATTGGGATTGTTGGCCAATTCTGCCCGCTGTCTCGCCATCGCTGGAACCCACGGCAAGACGAGCACTTCTGCTATGCTGTTGCACATTTTGACCGTTGCGGGCGAGGATCCTACAGGATTTATTGGCGGCATCATGAGCGAATCGGGCACCAATTACCGCCTTGGCGAAGGACCTTGGGTGGTCGTGGAGGCCGATGAATTCGATAGAAGCTTTATGCACCTGCACCCAGAGGCTGCTGCAGTGACTACTCTTGATGCAGATCACCTGGATGTTTATGGAGATGCCGGGGAATTGACCCGGACTTTTGAAGCCTTTCTAAGCCAAGTTAGTGGACCCACTTTCACCGGGGCCGATTTACCCTCGAGCGAAAGTGTATTGGGC
>CATAPZ010000214.1:0-1871 GCA_949486955.1 Cryomorphaceae bacterium
CCAACCAAAGCTCGAAAAGGACTCACATGCACCGCAAACGACGCAACATCGGGCGCAACCACAGTATCCCCGCCAAACTCCGCGAGATAAATGGAATCCTTATCCCATTTGTGTTGGGCGGAAAGTGAGGTAAGGCCTGCGAATAACACCGCAAGTAGATAGTGACGTAACTTCAAAAGGGTTTGGTTTGATTCCTTGAAGATAAAAAACCCGTCCGATTTCTCAGACGGGCAGGTTTAGTCTAGATGCGCTAAAATCATTCGCTTTGTTTTATCGCTCTTAGAATGACTAATTCAAAGATTCAAACGCTGCTGTAAAATCACCATAGTTCTGCTGAAAGAGAATCTTTCCTTCTTCATCAAAATCAAAAGAGACATACAATGGAATGAGTACACTTTTAGCTTCTGTCGAATCTGTTGCCGTCTTTGTGATGTTCCATTTTCCGTAATAACGAACGGAGCCGTCCGGTTCGTTCGTCTGCGGATTTACGCCCGGAAGTAATCTTAATGGTGTCGTAAGTTCAGCATCAAAGGTCTCGTACCAGGCTATTCTGTTTGTTTTAAACTCTTCTAAACGCGTTGAGTCGCCTGTGGAATTAAAACGCGTCTGTGCACCAACGAAGTCTTCACTGTAATGCTCAAACGAAACCACCTCGTTTTGAAGGTTATCTATCACAGTACGAACAGTTTCACAGTTCGTCTCAAAAACTGACGAGACAGTGTTTGTTTCTTCTGGTGCTTGACACGCTATAGCCGTTAGGCCGATGGCGAAAAATCCTATTGCTTTTTTCATTCTCATAGTTTTAAAATAAGTGCCGGAGACTCTAAAATCCCCAGCACTCAATGTTCGTATTAAAGTTCTTCTGCTCTTTCTTTGGAAGCCGTCCAATTGTTATTCAATTCATACGCCTTCATGTACATCTCCTTTGCCATAGCAGAATCTCCTACAGTTAGATAATACTCGCCGTAGGAATCGTAGGCATTAGGAACATCTGCATTTGCACGAGCGAAAATCTCGAAGTGTTGCTTCGCTTTTTCCATATCCCCAGCGGCCATATATTTATAACCCATCATATTGTTTACGCCGCCTTGCTCTGGCATTCTGTCCCACACTATTTTCATGATATCAATGGCAAGTTCAGGATCTTCTTCTCCCCAAGCATACCATACGCGAACCATTGGGTCCGCAGGAGCAAAAATCAAGGCCTGCTCTAAATGATGATTACCCGCTTCACGATCGGTGGTGTATGATTTTATAAAGTGAGCTTCAGCACGGCTTGCTCCTTCGAGTTTAGATTCAGCAATGGCACGAGTAGCGTTTAAGCTTTCTACATCTCTTTTCATCCAATGGTACTGAAGCTGTCCTAGATGCGCCGTTGCCCAGTTCGGGTCTGCTGCAACAAGAGAATCTGAGATCGTTTTAGCGCGATCTATTTCTAAATTCATCATCGCGCTTCTCATTTCGTTGTAGGCACTCATGGCACCTTCCATCTCAGTGGATGGCCAAAGGAAACCTTTAGATAAGGTGTGATGATCGACGGCTACGAATCGGCTCCATTTGAGTTTACCTTCCTCTTCTGTTACAATCCCGGAGAAGTTTCTGTAGGTCGTATTCACCCCCGCGATATACCATTGTATGGTTCCCATAACATTCGCATGGCCACCCATTAAGTATACATCGTGCAAGGTTACTTTTATGGAGTCTTCATAAAAAGCGCTACCGTCATTGTTTTCGTCTACAACGAAATCTCGAGGTACATTTTTCCATACAGGATTTGACCATACTTTAAGATCGGAGGAGGCGCCTGCATAAAACCCTTCAACGGCGGCTTCATATCCCACCTGGTTCTCAATATGCGAAATCGCAAATTC
>CATAPZ010000215.1:0-2339 GCA_949486955.1 Cryomorphaceae bacterium
AAAGAAGCCACAGGTCTAACTCCAGCACAAAAGAAGAAAGTAGACGATGCAGCTGCCAATAGCAGCACTAAGAAATAACATCGATATTCATTGTAAGAGCCCGGCCTTTGGTCGGGCTTTTTTTGCTCGATTCTCAGGAAATAATCTTCCTAAAGCTGTGAAGAGGATTATCCTCTACTTCAAGAACAGTATACATCATTCCGTACAACGCCGATTGCTCTTTGACTAGTTGAATCTGCTCTCTAACAAAGGCGTTTAGCCCTTCTGCATCTTTGAGCGATAGCATGGTCTTTGTCCCTGTTTCAGCATCTGCTACAAAAGAACCGGCATAGAATTGAACATCCAGCTCCTCCTCGCGAGAAACCAACAATACGAGTTTCACAAAATGTCCAGCATCTACTAAGGCACCGAGCTGCTTGGTGAAATCTTGTAAATCTTCGTGGTATACATCTGTCAGTACGATTACTTCACTTCTCGGGGGAATTTGAGACAAGAGACGCTCCGTAGCAGCGACCATCGAACCGTTTCCAACAGACAATTCACAACGATTAGCGAGGTGCAAGAGCAACTGCTCCATGGCATCATTAGTGTTCTTAGCTTCAAACAAGACTTCCTCTCCTGCCCTAACATCCAGCAGACCAAGCGCATCTCTTTGTTTGCTCAGTAATGCTGCCGATAAGGCAATTTGCCGGACAGCGCACGACCACTTGGTCCCAGCGCTTCCATACATGGAAGCGCTGGAGTCTAATAAAAAGTAGGCGCGCAGATTGCTCTCTGCTTCGAATTGTTTAGTAAGATACTTGTCTTGACGCGCTAAAACCGTCCAATCAATGAACTTTGGAGCATCGCCAGGGACATAGGCACGATGCTGCGCGAAATCAAGGCTAAAACCGAAATCTGGACTTTTATGCAATCCTGTCATGAACCCGCGTACTTTCTCGCGTGCCCACCAATTCAACCCTATGATTTCTTCTTTATTCACTTAATTCATTGCGACCTTCTGTCTGGCCCAGTTTGAGAGTGTAATATAATCTAAAGCTACTTCGCTTTTAAAGAGCTCTAGAACAAGAATTAACTTCATTTGCAGCAAGCGAATCCGTTGAATGAGTTCTTCAGGGAAACCGCCTTTCAACATTCTAGCCGCATTAGCAATTCGTACGTGATCCAACAGTTCATTAGAACTTTGTACCGCTCTTGAATAATAATCCTCAAAAGTGTGCTCAAATCTTGCCGCAACGCCTTGGTCGAGTTCATTGCAGATACTGATGATGTCGTCTTTGATTTTAAAGGCTAGATTGAATGTGCCATTGCTGTGGTACCCTCGCACAAGCTTTTGAATGGTGCGGTTAATAGACATGGCTTCTTGGTAGATGGGTTGTGTGATGGCTGTATTCATGGTGTGTAGATTTTTTCTGTTTCAACTAAACTTTTGTAATGGTTCTTTTTACGGGCACATTCATCGATGAGCTCCAAATAAAAAGCATTGGTAAACCGCTTCATTTCTTCCGCAGAAGGAAAGACAATTACCTCGTTGGGTAGTAAAGGCAAGAGTGCACTGAACTTGGCAATATTAAATGTGAATCGTTCAAGGTGCTGTATCTGACGCTCCAAAACCTGCGCATCGTCATATTGAATGAGATCTGATGTTAGCGCTCGACAACAATCGTTTAATTCAGAAACATACTGATCGCTACAGTCTCTGAGTTGCGATCTTATGGCATTCCCATATTTCTGAATCTGAAACGTATTCTTACTTCGAATTAGGCCGTTTGAATTATACATAGAGCATAGGTTTAGGTAAATAAATAGATGAATTAGTCCGATTTGGAAATAAGTATGGACATTGGTTTTGATAAATATCAACCGCTGCGTACTTTCCTTGAAGTCGTTGGCTTAAAACAACTCCTCTTTGCTCAAAAGCTAATTTTGTGTTTTGCATTTCACAGTGTTTTTATTTGTTCCTTTTTAAATCTACGTAGTTCATCAATCAATATTTTATCCTTGGAAAACTTTAGGTTTTCAACAATCCACTACTTTAGCAGCATGATTATCACCAAGACCCCTTTTAGGATTTCTTTTGTTGGAGGAGGAAGCGATTTAGAGAGTTTCTTTAGCAAGAAAAAAGGCGCCGTGCTCAGCACTACAATCGATAAGTATATGTACATCAGCACGCACGAATTTTTCGAAAGAGATAAAATTCGCTGTAAGTATTCCCAAACCGAAACGGTGAACAATGTGGACGAACTGCAACACCCCATTCTTCGAACTGTCCTAAAAGATTTTGATGTCAAGGGTATTGAGGTCAGCTCCATAGCCGATATTCCTGGAGGCACAGGTAT
>CATAPZ010000216.1:0-1820 GCA_949486955.1 Cryomorphaceae bacterium
AAATCGCAACCATCCTGCTTGGATGGCTTGTCCTGGACTAATTTTCTTCATGGTTTTCGGTTTCTATGCTTAATTTGTGGAAAAATACAACACACGTTGAAAGTATACCGCTCCTTAGCCGAATTTAATACGTTAGAATGCGCTGTCGCTACCACTGGGACTTTTGACGGAGTACACTTAGGCCATCAGAAAATATTAAACCAATTGGTTCAAACCGCTCATAAAGTAGGTGGTGAAAGCGTTTTACTCACTTTTGATCCGCATCCACGTGTAGTTTTGCAACCGGATGTCGAGCTTAAATTGCTCTCAAGTATTGAAGAAAAAATTGAACTGCTTGAAAAAACCGGATTAGATCATTTAATTATTCACCCGTTCTCTAAAGAGTTCTCACGTACACCGTCTTTAGAGTTTGTCCGAGAAATTTTAGTGAACACCATAGGTGTGAAACACTTAGTGATCGGTTACGATCACCATTTCGGACGAAACAGAGAGGGCAGCTTCGACCATCTCAAAGAATTTGGACCCATTTACGGATTTGAAGTTCAGGAAATTTCAGCGCTCGATGTAGAAAATGTAAATGTAAGCAGCACTAAAATTCGTCAAGCCTTGCATCGCGGTGATGTGGGCTTAGCGGCAGAATATTTGGGTCACCCCTTCACCTTGAGCGGCACTGTCATAAAAGGAGATCAAATAGGTCGTACCATAGGTTTTCCTACTGCCAATATAGGTCTTGATTTTGCAAGAAAGCTTGTGCCCTCTGACGGAGTCTATTTAGGATTCGTTCGAATAGATGGGCAAGTCTATAACGCCATGGCAAACATCGGTCGCCGCCCAACGGTAGGTGCGACCCAACGCTCTGTTGAAGTATATCTTCTCAGCTTTGACGGGGATTTATACGGCAAGCGCATTTGTTTTGAAGTGCTAAAAAAACATAGAGAAGTCCTTCATTTTAATACTCTCGAAGAATTAAAACGTCAGTTGGCAAAAGATCGAGAGGCGGCACAATCGGAGTTGGCATAAAATTTGGCATCTTTACAACACTAATAAAAACCCAATCATGAAAAAAATCGCATTATTCATTGTTGTTGCCGCTTCATTAGCTGCTTGTACAAAGTGGGAGAACCAAAGCACCGAATTTAAGGTGACAGGCGTTTGGACCGGAATCAATACACAGGTGAACATTCAGGCTTTGCCGTTCCTAGATTCTACGGATCTTCAAAACACTACTTTCATGGAAGCCAATTTCATGGAAAACGGCGGTCTAACTATCGATTCAGCGGGAGCCCGTATGGATTCATTAGGTTGGTCAATCAAAAATGATACGATCCTCGTGTTGAAAGGACTCGACCTTGGCCTTGAACTCCCAGGAGGTGGCGGAGGAATTGGCGCTGCCGACCTGAACTTTGTTATTAGAACATTAGAACAAGACGCATTCACCTTCAGAGCGGATACTAACCTAACAGTACCGGTTCCTGGTGTCCCTATTCCTTTATCTATTGATATTGCACAAATTCAGCGTTGGGGTAAATAACCCTCTGCTAATTCTAAAAGAAACCCGCCTCGTGCGGGTTTTTTTATGCCAATTTGCGCCAGAGCGCATCACCCAGTTGTTCTACTTTTTTGCGGTCAAGCGACCAGTAATCGCCAAAGCCTAACTTCGCCTCTACACTATCTTCACGCGCAAGCATTTTCTTGCGTGCAGTACAATGGTAAGCACGTATTCCCGCAGACCATAAATCATCTACATATTCAGCACTAACGCCCGATCCAGCTTGAATTTCAATTCTACCAGCTGCTTGCTCGCACAAGTGTTTCAAAGC
>CATAPZ010000217.1:0-1717 GCA_949486955.1 Cryomorphaceae bacterium
CAAATACATGGAACAGGAGGTACGCTTCTTCTTTAACAACAGTAATGAGGATCGCTACCTCGAAGATTGGGACATCACGGTTCCTGCAGATGGCGAAATCTATCAAACCCGCAATTGCGACCAATTCAACCAAGACTAATTCATTTATCATGAAAAGAACAATTCTTATTGCCTTCGCGACCGCAACAGCATTGATGGCTTGCCAGCCTCCTACGCCTGTCGGCTCTTTGCCTGAATACGATGGCCCTAAGCGCCCAGAATGGGCAGCTAGCGATAATATTTATGAAGTAAACGTCAGACAATACACAGAGGAAGGCACATTGAAAGCCTTCCAATCTCACATTCCACGATTAGCTGAGATGGGGGTAGATGTTTTGTGGTTCATGCCCATTCAACCCATCGGTGTAGAAAGCCGCAAAGGCGAGCTAGGCTCTTACTACAGCATCTCAGACTATACCTCAGTAAATCCGAATTTTGGAACCTTAGAAGACTTTCAGTCCATCGTAAACGAGGCTCATGAACTAGGTATGAAAGTTATCCTTGATTGGGTGGCAAATCATACTTCATTTGATCACGTCTGGGTAACCGAGCAACCTGAATTCTATACCAAAGATGATGAAGGGAACTTCCCTATTGTTGCCATTGATAATGATGGTAATCCTACCGATTGGACCGATGTAGCCGATCTGAATTACGACGCGACTGGTATGCGTGAAGCTATGATTGCTGAAATGGATTGGTGGATCGCAAACGCGGGTATTGATGGGTTCCGTTGTGATGTGGCAGGATTTGTTCCTATCGATTTCTGGAATACAGCAATTACCACTTTACGCGCTAATAACGGCCCTCTTTTCATGTTGGCCGAATGGGAAGATCCAGCGCTTATCGAAGCTGGTTTTAATGCTGTTTATGGTTGGGAATTCCACCACATTATGAATGAAGTAGCAAAAGGACATAAAAGCGTAAGCGCTATCGCTGAATATGCAGCGAAATGCGATACCGTTTGGCCTGCTGAAACCATGAAAATGTACTTCAACACCAACCACGACGAAAACAGTTGGAACGGCACTGTTGAAGAGCGAATGGGTGATTTAGGGAATGCAATGTATATACTTGCATCTATGATGAAGCGCAGCTTCCCGTTAATCTATTCCGGTCAGGAAGCAGGGCTGAATCATCGTTACCCTTTCTTTAGTAAAGACACCATCGGTTTAGATTGGTCAAAGACACATCCACAGTCTGATTTCTTTGCACAAATGTTAGCGTTAAAACACGAGCACCAGGCATTATTCAATGGCGAACTCGGATATGACATGGCATTAAAAATAGATACCGCAACGAACAGTATGCGTATCTGGCGTGGCGAGGAAGGTGAGACGGATGTAGTGATGGCCATCTTCGAATTCAGTGAAATTCCAGGTGCTTTCGAAGCACCGGAAAATTTTGATCTTATAATTAAAGTAAAAGGCGCACAAATTTGGGCTTCAAAATTGGACTAATCCTTTTGTACCTTTAGTCTAACAAAGAACCACCGCATGTATAAGATCGCAGGTAAAAATTCATTTGAGGTTTCGCCTGAAGCCAATGCCGCAGAGGGATTGCTCGACGGAACGTATTACAATCTCGATATTGAAAAGATTGATTCGAGAACTTGGCATATCCTAAAAGAGTACAAATCCTACTACGTACAATGGGTAGAACGCGCTGAAGATTCGAA
>CATAPZ010000218.1:0-16856 GCA_949486955.1 Cryomorphaceae bacterium
AAGGATGTGGATTATCGAATTCGTTCAGGCAAAATGGCAGTTTAAGAACCTCTATTCGCAGTAGTAAAGCCAACGCTACTGCACCGTAAAATGTATACCAAATCTCAGATGCTACTTCTGTTCACTAATGATATGACCAATCTCCGTCATGGTATTAATGAACTCCTGTGTACGCTTTTCGCCAATCCTATGCACTATGCTCTGGTTAAAATCTAGGACCACCCGTCGTGCGATGTTTCGTTTCGATATGCCCGCGTCAGTTAGTCGAATAACTACAGATCTTTTATCGTTGGGATCAGAAACCTTGTGGATTAGGCCCTGAGCTTCCATAGACTTTAATACCCGGCTTAATGAGGTGCTCTCCATGCCCATTTTTGGTCCTAAAGCAGTGGAGCGAATACCGTCTTTAATATCGATGTTTAAAAGAGCCATGCCGACGGATGTCGTAAGTCCCTGTGCCGACACCAGTTCGTTGTACATCTTGGAAATCTGAATCCAAGTTTTGCGAATGTGGAAATCAAAGGTTTTTTCGGGCTTCATACCCCGAATATACACATTAACCCTATGCACGCATAGGAAATTAGTAGCCTAGGTTGCGAACGATTTGTGGAACAATAAAGAATCGGATGTCTTTATCAAACTCTGCATACGCAGCTTGCTTCGCAGCTGCTGGATTGGCACTTATTCCGAATTTCATCAGTCGCTGACTAGACCATAGCACTGTGTTACTCGCACTTTTAAGCACAAAGCTACCAGAGATGATGTACTTGGTTCGGTCACCTAGGTTTCGTTCAGTGGTTTCGTTTCCGTCAAATTCTAGAATCAAAGGCGCCTCATTACTCGTGTTAAAAGTGCTTGAAATAGATGCTGAAATAGCATTTTGTAGTCCGCGGGGAGCTGCCACCTGTAAAATCGTGTTCTGAAAGAATAAACTCTCACTAATTTTCCAGTTACTCGCTGCCTCCAACCATAGGTGGACTAGTGGACTGCTTTGTGGAAGCAGGCGTTTAAAATCTATAGGACATTCAAGTATGATGGCATTTTCGCGTCCTGTGTGTTCACAAAGTATAGAGCCCATTGAGCTGTTAAAACTAAAATTTCCTGAGCTCGAGGTTAATTTAATTGCTGTATTCAATCCCTCCTCGCTGAGCCTAAGCACGGCTGAGAATTGATCCGGCAACCCGAGGTAATTTGTAGTTTCTGGCAGCAGAATATTCCCTGTGACATCGCTTTCAATGCTTCTCAAGCCGTTGATAAGCTTCGCATTTAGTTCAATCTTGTATTTCGGATCTTTAAGTAGTTGTCGGTCAAATGCTTTTTGAAGCGCATCTGCTAAGGCTTGAAAACGCGCACCGGCAAGTCTTTCGGAATCACCGGTAATCTCAAGTTTACCGTCGATATAAGCCATGGCGATAGCGTCATTCTTGGCTTTTACTTCTAGAAATTGAGGCAAGTCCAGCTTGTAGAGAACGTAGTATCGAAGTTCATCAGAGTAGGTATCAACGAGTTCATACCCTTCCAACTTAATATGACTGGTGGTCAAGGTTTGAGAACTGAACGACGACGAAAAGCCGCCGATATCTTCTTTTTGAAGTAAACGACTTTCATCAAACACCTGGCTCTCCACCTCACCGGCTAAATCTGCCAATGCATTAGAACGGGCGGCTTGCTGATAGGCAGTATTTGGGTTTATATATGACATACCTACTCCATAAACATAGGTGCGGTGTGCATCGATAGGTTTGGCACCAATCCATCCAGGTACAGTCGATTTTTGCGTCCCACAACTCCATAATAATAGGCCGCTTAGTGCGAGTAGAAGCAGTTTTCTCATGGCCTCAAATCTAAGGTTTGTACATGCTTAGCACTGTTCTGTGCAAAGTAGTTAATGGCACCCTTACGCATAGTCGCAGGACTTTTTACACTTTTAGATGCTTTCCGGAGTCGAGCGAGTTCTTTGCGCTTGAATTCAGCGATTTCAGGGCGGTCTGAATAATGGTCACGGCCTTGGTATTTCCAGTAGCCTGGAAAGAGCTGGTCGTTGTTGTAGTTGATGTAATGTGCTTTGTCTTCGTCGTCAAATTCAAAACTATTGACACTCAAAATTTTAGAAGTGGCCCGATCTGTTAATACAAGTTCTGCAATGTAATGCACGCGATTTTCTTTCCAGTATTCGCGGTAAGTCACCTTTCTATACTTGGCTGTCATTACAGTTTCGCCCTCTTTATTTTTGGTCTTCACATAGTATCGTTCAAATCCTTTCTTAGTTTCCGATTCCAATTCACCTTCAATCTCATCAGCAACATTTACCACCACTTTCAAATAGGCATTTGCAGATAAAAGCTCTTGCGTCAAAGCTCCATCAGAAGTCGTTCCTTGAACAATGGCCTCTTGTTCCTCTTGGATGAGGTCGAAATTCGTACGGTCCACGAGCTCTAAAAATGGGTCGCCCAATCGGTACAACTCGCTAATTAATCTTGATTGTACTGCTGCACTTATGGTCGCTTCTTTACCTGTGAGGTTTGGATCACTCACAATACCTATTCGATACATGCCTCGATCTAGGGCTTCGTCCATCAAAAGCTTAAGCTCGTTTTGATCAGGATACTTTTTAAACATCGGCTGAAGTCTGTAATAGGCTTCTTTGTATTTGCCCATTTCAAATTCTTGTAATGCTGCAGTGTACACGGGTTCTACCTCACTGAACCTTAAAAGGCTTTTAACGTCTTTATACTTTGGGTCCAATTCATTTAATTCTCGCAATCGCTTTTGTGCCTGCTCATAATCTTTCGCACGAATCAACCCATGCGAACGTTCATACACTCCCGCCATATAGCGACTTCGCTGCTCCAAATAATCGCGAGTATAAAACCCTTCGTAGCGACTTACGCTGATATAGGGCTTTATGTAATTGGTCCATTTCTCTGCCTCTAAAAATTTGTAGACTGAAAGAGAATCATTGCCGTCAGCAAATCTGTAATTTGTGTAGAGCTCTTCTAAAAGTGCCGTACCGTAGGTATTCATTGCCGCTAAATACTTCGCTTTATTTGGCTTGCGGTCGAGTGCAAATTTATATTCAGTAACAGCGCGCTTGAGCGATCGGGCCTCTGCAAACCGGTTTCCCTGCTTGAAGTGATAGCGTGCTCCGTGGCAACTTGCCAACAACAATGCGGAAAACAGCAGAAGTATACTTTTTTTCATAGCGTCCATCTTATATTGTGCAGAACAAAAGCCGTGCCCAAGGCCATAAAGTTAGGTCTTGCTATTATTTTTGACACCATGAATAACCCGATTGTATTACTATCCCCTTCAAAAGGGATGGGAACCTTTCCTTCAAACGCCCCCTATGTGGGCTCTGCACCCGTCCCTTTCAAGGCAGAGACAGCAGCCATCGTAGCGGCTGTTCAAGGGTTGAGTGAGGCGGAGCAGAAAACGCTGTTCAAGGTGAGCGATTCATTATTTACCACGGTCCAGAGCATTTGGTCCTTGGATAAAAAGCAATACATCGACCCTTCGCAGGGTTTGCCCGGCTTATTTGCATATACCGGAGAAGCTTTTAAGAGCTTTGATGCATATTCACTGGGTCCAAACGCTTTGCAGCGTGCGAAGAATTCCTTGGCAATAATCAGTGGGTTATATGGTGTGGTCAATGGAGATATGAATATTGTACCCTACCGCCTTGAGATGCAAAGCAGATTGAGTGTGGGTGATTACAAGAATCTATATGCGTTATGGAAACCGCTGCTCACTAAATGGCTCAACAAGCAAGAGGCGGGTTTTGCTGTAAATTTATGCAGTACGGAATATGCTAAGGCCTTCGATTGGAAATCGGTAACCGTGCCAACCATTCATGTCGATTTTAAGCAAATGAAAAACGGAGAGCAGAAGTCCATATCCGCTTTTTCGAAGCAAGCAAGAGGATTAATGGCCCGATGGATATTTAAAGAGAATATTCAAACTATTTTTGGGTTAGCGTCGTTTGATTTGGACGGCTACAGGCTATATAGTCACGAGGGTGATCACATGGTCTTTTTAAGAGAAGGATAAAACAAGATTGAATGAAAAATAAAGTACTCATTGCGGCGGTATTCGCACTATTCGCATTTTCCGCACAGGCTCAACGCCCAACATCTTTCCTAGAGCTAGGCGGTTACGGCATGTCTCAGAACTATTTGGGAGATGTAAATGGGAATTCTTTGAGCGCCTTTACGCAAGAGGCAAAATTTGGTGCCGGTGCCCAACTGAAATACAACTTTAGCAGTTTGCTGAGTGTAGGCGCAGATGTGAATTTTGGTAGCGTGTACAGTCACGATAATCTTCACGGCAATGAAACAAGAGATTACGTTGTAGATACCGAGCTGCTTCAAATGGGTGTATTCACAAACATCCATTTCATTCCATTTGGTAAGTATAATCTTCGCCATTCACACACGCCTTTCCTGCACGCAGGTGTTAATGCGGTAACCTACCAGCCTAACTTAAATACCAACGCTCAATATCCAGAGGAGATTGAATTGTATCCAGGTACGGGTCATACTGTTGGTTATACCTTGGGCTTTGGATGGAGAATTCGCCGATCATTAAAGTCGTTTTACAACTTTGGTATTTACTACAACGGATTTGCGGCATCGAACATTGAAGGATTTAACTACACCGCAGAATACCTCGAGGCAAATACTGATGTGAGAAATACCATGGACGGGTGTTTGACGTTAAAGCTCGGTATGAGTCTTGGATTCTTCGAGCAGTAGATTTCGGCACAGCCTTTGAACCATATAAAGGGCCCTCGAGAGAGTGGCCTTTTTTTAACTTATAAATGACACCTTGACCGCATTTTTAGTGCGGCCGGTAAGATGTTGCACTGAATTATGGACAGTTTGTCACTTAGCGATATAATTAACGAAAGCACGGAATTTATTCCGTTGATGACTTCAGACGATGAGGTAGAGATTAATTCTACGGATTTACCCGAAGAACTTGCTATTCTCCCATTGAGAAACACCGTCATCTTTCCTGGGGTTGTGGCGCCTATTACTGCGGGTCGTGATAAGAGCTTACGCCTTATTCGCAGCATTACCGAGGAGCCTAAGTATGTTGGGATGATCGCGCAGCGCGATGGCGATAACGAAGATCCCGGAGCCTCTGAAGTATTTCCGATAGGAACCCTGGCGCAGATTGTCAAGAGTTTCAAAATGCCCGATGGAAATACCACCATTATTATTCAAGGTAAGAAGCGTTTTAGAGTCCTAGAATGGACCCAGACAGAACCCTTTAATAGAGCCAAGGTTGAATTCCTGCCTGAGTTTGTACCTGCTGAGGATGATGTTGAGTTCAACATTTTAATGGAGAGCATCAAGGATGTCGCAGCGCAATTAATCCAGGACAGCCCTCATATCCCAACTGAGGCACAGGCTGCTTTAGACAACATCAAAAGCAATACGTTCTTGTTGAACTTCATTGCATCAAACAGCAGCATGACCCTAGATAAGAAGCAAGAGGTACTAGAGTTGGACGAGTTGAAAGATCGTGCCACCAAAGTGCTGGAAGGTCTGAACTTGGAGCTAAAGATGCTTGAGGTCAAGAATGAGATTCAAGATAAGGTCAAGCACGAATTCGACCAGCAACAGCGGGAGTACTTCCTCCACCAACAGATGAAAACCATCCAAGAGGAACTTGGTGGGAATTCGAGCGAAACTGAGATTGAGGAGTTGCGCCAACGCGCCAAGACCAAGACTTGGAACGACAGTACAGCCGAACGCTTTGACAAGGAAATTAAGAAGTTACAGCGCTTGAATCCACAGATGCCTGAATTTGCTATTCAGCGCAATTACCTTGAGTTTATGATGGATTTGCCCTTCGAATCTAAGGGTTCGTCGGAAATAGATTTAAAAACAGCTACTGCGGTTTTGGACAAGGATCATTATGGCTTAGAAAAAGTGAAAGAGCGCATTCTCGAGCATCTTGCAGTATTGAAGCTTAAGGGCGACATGAAAAGTCCGATCATATGTCTTGCAGGTCCTCCGGGAGTGGGGAAGACGTCTCTAGGTAAGAGTGTCGCTGAGGCTTTAGGTAGACCGTATGTTCGGATGTCTCTGGGAGGTTTACGTGATGAGGCTGAGATTCGTGGACACCGAAAAACGTATATCGGCGCGATGCCGGGACGTATTTTGCAGAACATGAAGAAGGCGGGGTCAAATGACCCTGTGTTCATTCTCGATGAAATTGATAAGCTCAGTTACGGCACAGGAGGGGATCCGTCCTCGTCTATGCTAGAGGTACTTGATCCAGAGCAAAACGATAGCTTCTACGACAACTACCTCGAGATGGGTTATGACCTCAGTAAGGTATTCTTCATAGCAACCGCGAATAATCTGGGTGCTATTCAACCCGCTTTGCTCGATCGCATGGAAGTCATTGACGTAACCGGTTACACCATTGAAGAAAAAGTGGAAATTGCTCGACAGCACCTAGTGCCAAAACAATTAGACAACCACGGTTTGACAAAGGCCCAATTTTCCATTACGAAACCAGTATTGAAATCATTGGTCGAAGGATACACACGTGAGAGCGGTGTGAGAAACCTAGATAAGAAGGTAGCCAAGTTGATTCGTTCAACGGCCAAAGACGTCGCCATGGGTAATGAAGCTGTGCCAAGCATTTCTAAAGAGCACTTGGAGAAGATCCTAGGACCTTCTCGAGAGCGTGATATCTATGAGGGCAATGCGCATGCCGGGGTAGTTACGGGGTTGGCCTGGACACCTGTAGGTGGTGATATTTTATTTATTGAAAGTTCGCTAGCCAAAGGCAATGGGAAGGTAATTATCACAGGAAACCTCGGTGATGTTATGAAGGAGAGTGCAACCATTGCGCTTGCTTACCTTAAATCCAATGCAGAACGACTAGGAATAGATTCGCGATTGTTTACCTCTTACGATATCAATATTCACGTTCCTCAGGGTGCAATCCCAAAGGACGGTCCGAGTGCTGGGGTTACTCTTTTAACGGCATTAACCTCACTGTTTACTCAAAAGAAAGTGGCACCAAAACTCGCCATGACCGGTGAGATTACTCTTCGTGGAAAGGTTTTGCCTGTTGGTGGTATTAAGGAGAAAATTCTTGCAGCGAAGCGTGCTAAAATCACGAACATTCTTCTCTGCGATAAGAACCGTAAGGATATTGAAGAGATCGAGGCACACTATCTAAAAGGCATGACCTTCCATTATGTGCAAGAGATGTCTGAGGTTTTAGAATTGGCTATCTTAGACCAAAAGGTCAAGGGCGCTAAGAAGCTTGAGCCAGCAAAAAAGAAGGGTTGATCCAAAGAATACTCATAGCATTTGCCTTTCCACTGAGCCTTGTGGCTCAGAGTGGGGGATCGTCTTTATTCTCTTTTTTAGACAGAAGTGTTTTTGCAGGAAGCTCTGCATTGGCGAATACAGCCTACCTCAATCCATCGGCAGTTGGTGCCTATGCATTACAGAACCCCTTGTTACTCAACGATAGCACATTGTATGATCTCGAGGTTAGCTATGGCGCTTTAGGCGAAGGGATACAGCTCCTTCAGTCTTCCTTTGGATGCAAGATTTACGGGCATGCCTTCATGTTGGGAGTACAGAATATCAGCTACGGCGAATTCAATGCCACCGATACGTGGGGAAACTCACTAGGAACCTTTACTGCGGGCGATTTAGCAATGTCTGTAGGTACTACATTATTCGCATACCAAGGATGGGAAGTAGGGGCCAATTTCAAATTGGTCTCAGGCACCTATGAAAGCTATCAGAGTTGGGCAATAGCATCAGATTTAGTAGCCATGCGTCGCTTTGAAAATTCACCCGATGTTGTCATTATGGCAAAAAACATGGGAACCCAGCTCACCACTTTTGCTGGTCAAAGAGAGCCTCTGCCTCTAAATTTACTTGTCGCTGTTGGAGACAAATTGAAATATGCGCCGTTTAGATGGACGTTCGTTCTCGACCAGATTCAACGACCGAATTTGGGGTATGACGATCCGAATAACATTGTTATTGACCCTATTACCGGTGAAGAAAAGCTGAATTCTCAATCGTATTTGAACCTCGCCCTGCGCCATTTTAGCGGCTCTATAGAATTCCTACCCACCCGCAGAACGCATCTGATGATGGGTTACAGCTTTAGACGTCAGTACGAAATGGCATTGCCAACTCGACGTACTTCAGGAGGATTTACAGTAGGAGCAGGTATGTATTTCGACAAGTTCAATTTGCACTATGCAAATGAGCTAAGAAGCGTGGCGGGGCGTATGAATACCCTATCTTTGGGCATCCAATTATGATCCTATAGCGGCCCATGAAACCACTCACCATAGCCATCGACGGTCACAGCTCAACAGGAAAGAGCACACTTGCAAAGCAGTTGGCAAAAGCTTTGGGCTATGTCTATGTAGATAGCGGAGCCATGTATCGTGCTGTTGCTTTAAATGCCCTTAGAAAAGGATGGGTGAGTAAAGAGTCGGGTGCTCAAGCTTCGAAGATTAATGCACACCTAGAAGGTTTGGTAATCGATTTTGAATTGGACCAAAAGGGTGTAAATACAACCCTTCTGAATGGAGAAGTGGTAGAGGAAGCCATTCGTACCATGGAAGTGAGTAATGTAGTCAGTCATGTTGCTAAACTCGTTCCAGTTCGTCGACATCTAGTAGCGCTTCAGCAAGCCATGGGTGAAAACGGTGGCGTGGTGATGGACGGTCGTGATATCGGTACGGTCGTTTTTCCCAATGCGGAATTAAAGATTTTCATGACCGCTTCTGACGAAGTGCGCGCCAATAGACGAAAGGCAGAGTTAGACGCCAAGGGTCAAGTTCATTCGCTAGAAGACGTACTAGATAATCTTAAGAGCAGAGATAAGGCCGATATGGAACGCGCAGATTCACCGCTGATTGCAGCAGAGGACGCCGTGACCTTAGACAATAGCTCAATCACTCGCGAAGAGCAATTTCAACGTGTTCTAGGATGGGTAGAAGGCCTACAGAAGTAATTACGAGCGCTCGGCGAGAACGGTTTTAGCACCTTTTACTACATCGCCCTCCTTCACCAAGATTTTACTATCAAGCGGTAGGAAAACGTCCACACGCGATCCAAATTTGATGAAGCCAAATTCTGAACCTTGAGCGGCCATATCACCTGGCTTGGCATACATCACGATGCGACGAGCCACAGCACCTGCAATTTGTCTAAAGACTACCGTACCCCAAATCTTGTTTTCTACTGCTACAGTAGTGCGCTCATTTAAGGTAGAACTCTTCGGATGCCATGCTACCAAAAACTTCCCTTTATGGTGCACTGCAGCAGTTACTTTTCCACCTAGAGGGTATCTGTTTACATGGACATTGAACGGCGACATGAAAATCGACATCTGAATACATTTTCCTTGAAGTACTTCTTCCTCATATACTTCTTCAATGGTCACTACTTTACCGTCGGCAGGACAGATAAGTCCATTTGGATTTACCTGTACGGTGCGCTTTGGATTGCGGAAAAACTGTAGAACAATGACGTAGAGAACAACGCTTACTGCCAAGGCAATACCTTGCGCAATAAAGTTTCCAGTTGCCCACTGAACAAGAGCGTTTACTGCAAATAAGACGATGAAAACAAGTCCTAAAGTTCCTTTTCCTTCCTTGTGAATAATCATGATAAATACTGGTATATAATAAGTGCAACGGGTGCTGCGGTAATAAAGCTATCTAAGCGATCCAACGCCCCGCCGTGACCCGGTAAAAATACTCCTGAATCTTTTACGCCTGCATCTCTTTTAAGGGCAGAGGCAACAAGGTCGCCCAAAGGTGCAGTTATGCTAACACTTAGGGCTAGTGATGCCGCAATATGCATGGGCATCAGTTCCCAATATTGGTTGGCAATTACGCCAATAACTAGCGTACCTATAACTCCTCCGACCATCCCTTCGATAGTTTTCTTTGGACTCAAAGTAGGCGCTAATGCGCGTTTTCCAAAGAATCGACCAAATAGGTACGCCATACTATCGGACGACCAGATCATTACAAAAATGAACAAGATGATCAAGGGCATTTCGTTGGCACACTGAATGGTGTAGGTAAGTGGTACCCACACGTAGGCAATGGCGAATAGACCGCGTCTTATCTCCGCGGCCGGTTCCTTAGCTCGAAGTAGTGTGAAGGAAAGAAGGGTCGACAAAAGGATGCTTGAAGCCACAATTTCTCGGGGTCCACCAAATCCTAAAAAACCACCTATGCCAAGTAGAATCAAGGCTAAGACCAGCAGTGGAAATCTACTTTCCATTTTCTGAATGGTAGCCAATTCATTCAATAAGAGTATTGTGAACAGCGCTAAAGCAATCGGTGCGAAGGCTGTAAAACCAAATATACCGATCAGCAGACCTGCATAGACGGCACCCCATAGCGTACGTTTCCCCATGTTATACCTCGTCTTCGATTAGCACTAAGAATACATTTCTATCCTTGTTAGGATCTGCAGAAGCCATCTGAACGTTTTGATCCAATGGCGCACGTATCACGGCAATATTACCAGGGCGGTTTTCTCGGTATTTAAGGTTGATGGAGGTCATCCCGTCGCGCAAGTTCGCAACAATCTGCGAAGTGTAGGCGATAATTACGTGATGCTCGGGTAAATCTGACAGTTTTCTTCCTCCTGTATGATTGTTGTGTACCATGATTCCTCCGTTAAAAGCAATCAACGCCTCACAACCACTCACTACTGCAGGCATCTGGCCGTCATTATTGAAGGTAATACTCAAGCTTACTTTGTTTTCAAAGTTGCGTAAACCTTCATCGCTTATGTAGATGCCTGGCCAGCTATGTTCAGAAGCGTATTGTTCGAGGCCTGCAAGAGCATCGCCCTCATTGGCACAATAGATAAAATGGCCGCCACCTTCATGGAATTGAGATACAAACTTTTCATCAAGCGGAAGTTTTTCTTCGGGGGCAAATTTCCCATCTGCAGGTTGTTCTGTAGATTCAGAATTTTTGAGTGACGAAACCAATTTTGAAAAGAAACCTTTCCTTGACATGCTTATAGAGTGTTACTCAAAGGTAGCAAAGCATCACTAAAGCACCGAAGTCTTTTTTATAGTGGCTATTAACAAAAAACCCACCGCCAGCGGCGGTGGGTTTAAATCTAATTTGAATCCGATTACTCGGCTTCTTTCGGTTCTTCTTCAGTGGCTGGAGTCTCTATTGGTTCAGTCGCCTCGACGACTTTAGTCGCCGCCTCGGTTTCAACTACTTCAGCAGTAGTGTCTTCAGTATCCTCCTTATCCCAAGGGCGTTTACCGAAGATTTCCTCTACATTTTCCTTGAAGATGACCTCTTTTTCTAAAAGAAGGTTGGCCAAAGCATCAAGCTTCTCTCTATTGTTCGAAAGAATGTCAATGGCCCGATCGTACTCTGCTTCAATAATTTTAGATATTTCAGCGTCAATGACTACGGCCGTTTCTTGAGAATACGGTTTATCCATCGCGTATTCATTCTGGCCCTGACTGTCGTAGTAGGTAATGTTACCCAATTTGTCGTTCAAGCCGTAGATAGTAACCATAGCTCTCGCTTGTTTAGTTACCTTTTCAAGATCACTCAATGCACCGGTAGAGATTTTATCAAAAACCACCTTTTCTGCTGCACGCCCACCCATTGTGGCACACATTTCATCTTGCATCTGCTCAGCAGTCGTGATCTGACGCTCCTCAGGAAGGTACCATGCAGCACCTAGCGAGCGCCCTCTTGGAACAATAGTCACCTTTACCAATGGCGCAGCATGTTCAAGCAGCCAACTTACAGCAGCGTGACCTGCCTCGTGGTAGGCAATGACCTTCTTTTCTTCCGGTGTGATAATCTTTGTTTTCTTCTCCAAGCCTCCCACAATACGGTCAATGGCATCATTGAAGTCTTGCTTGTCTACGAAGTTTTTGTCCTTACGTGCTGCGATAAGAGCAGCCTCGTTACAAACATTGGCAATATCCGCCCCAGAGAATCCTGGAGTCTGCTTCGAAAGCAATGCAACATCCACAGAATCATTGGTTTTAATGCCTTTCAAATGCACGCCGAAGATGGCTTCACGTTCGTTCAGCTCTGGTAGATCTACATAGATGATTCTGTCAAAACGCCCGGCACGCATGAGTGCTCGGTCTAAGATGTCTGCGCGGTTAGTAGCAGCCATTACGATAACGTGTTCGTTGGTGCCAAAACCATCCATCTCAGTTAAAAGCTGGTTCAAGGTGTTCTCACGTTCGTCGTTACCGCCTGTGAAATTGTTCTTTCCACGTGCACGACCGATGGCATCAATCTCATCGATAAAGATGATGCACGGTGATTTCTCTTTGGCCTGCTTGAATAGGTCGCGGACACGAGATGCACCGACACCCACAAACATCTCAACGAAGTCAGATCCCGAAAGTGAGAAGAACGGTACCTTGGCTTCTCCGGCCACTGCTTTTGCCAACAGGGTTTTACCGGTCCCTGGAGGGCCTGAAAGCATCACACCCTTCGGAATACGTCCTCCGAGCTCTGTATATTTTTTTGGATTCTTTAAGAAGTCTACAATTTCTAGAACCTCTTCTTTGGCTCCCGTCATTCCAGCCACCTCATTGAAAGTGGTCTTCACCTCGGTGTCTTTGTCAAATACTTTGGCCCGTGACTTTCCTATGTTAAAAATCTGCGATCCGCCACCGCCACCTGGAGCACCACCGCCACCGGACATGCGGCGCATGATGAAGAGCCACACGGCAATCATTAGCACGAGCGGCAAAACCCAAGAAATAATATCGCCAACAAAGTTCTCCTGCGTTTCATAATTCACCGCGATTGGTTCCTCTGAAGAGCGGTCTTCGTAATAGTCTTTTAATCGGTCCTCAAAGGCCGTCGCTGGCATTTCGAAGACATAATGAGGGCCTGGATTGACCGCATCGCTGAGGTTGCTGTTTCTCACCTCTTCGTAACGCTCGTTTTCTAATAGGCGCTCCTCCTTGATAAAGACCTGAATGGTTTTTTCGTTAACGATATTTACGCGTTCAACATCACCAAGCTCGAGCTTCTGCTCAAAGTCTCTAAAGTTTGAATTCTTAGCACGGAAGCTCATGGCACTGAATATCTGCATCCCTATGAATAGAGCGAAGATGATGGCGTAGACCCAATAGAAACTGAATCCTGATCGCTTCGGGCCGTTTGGCTTTTTGCCCTGATTGTTATTCTTGGCAAACTGCTTTTTCAGCTTGTCAATTTGATTTTGATTTCCTTTTTCCGACATACGGCTGTTATAGGTTTTCTAAGGTTGTTGTAGGTGCATCACCCCAAAGGCTTTCCAGGTCATAGAACTCTCGGATGCCTTTTTGGAAGATGTGTACTACGACATTTACATAGTCCATAAGTACCCACTCTGCATTCTCTTTTCCTTCAATGTGCCAAGGGCGATCGCCAATATTTTCTCGAACGCTCTTGTGAACGCTATCTGAAAGTCCATTTACCTGAGTGTTAGAGTTGCCTTCCGCAATAATGAAGAAGTCTGTTACTGCGTTGTCGATTTCTCTTAAATCAAGTATAGTAATGTTTTCGCCTTTGATCTCTTGTAACCCTTCAACAACAAATTTTTGAAGTAGTTCGGACGAAGCTTGAGGTTGTAATTGCATTAATGAATATTTATGTAAGTAAATTACCAAAACATATGCCATCTTCGTGAGACTCATTCCCAATAGGCATAATGTCACAAAAGTACCGCATTCTAAGTCATTCACAGCTAGATTCTACGCAATCTGAATTGAAGCGTTTGTTGCAGGAGAATACTGCCTTAGAACACTTGGCGACGGTGGTTGCCAGCACCCAGAAAAAGGGCAAGGGCAGAGGCGTGTCAGTTTGGCAGGACGAACCTGGAAAATCGGCGTTGTTCTCTGTTTATGTACGATGGCCAAATGCTGTGAAGGAGAGTTTTCTCGTGAATAAATGGATGTGTCATGTTTTGGCGACTACATTGCCGAAAATGGTACAATACAAATGGCCTAACGACATGATGGTCGGCACGAAGAAATTAGGTGGCATGCTCATAGAAAATCGATGGGAAGGCGGCCGTATAGCCTCCTCTATCATTGGCATCGGTATTAACGTGAAATACAGCCAAATTCAATTACCTCGCGCCATTAGCTTGGAGGAATTAGGGCTGGATATCACTGCTGAGGAGGTGATTGATGAAATCCTAAAAGCGTTGGATGCCGCGGTGCCTTGGGTGGATAACATCAAACTTTTGGACAAGCGGTACGCTGAGGTTTTGTGGGGTAGAACACAATCGCAGAAGTATGTCACCGATAAAGGCGAAATGCTCGAGGCTGTGGTCGCCGGTGTTGATCATTTAGGTCGGGTATTGTTGCAAACGAAAAAAGGCCAAACGCAAGCGTTTGACCTTGATAGTATACGTTGGGTAGACCCCAATGGGTCGTTCTAAGCGCTTTCTATTTGCCCCAAACAGAAGGGTCTTTGCGCCATTCAGACAATAAGTCTCTTGTTTCGAGTGAAATAGCACCGCTATGCACCGCTTGTTCCAATAAATGGTGGTAATCACTTAGGGTGTTCAAGCGAACACCGGCCTCTTCGAAATTCTCGAGGGCTACTGGGAATCCGTAAGTGAATATAGCCATCATTCCCAAAACACGTGCTCCAGCTTCTTTTAGGGCTGCAACAGCTTTTAGCGACGAGCCTCCAGTAGAGATTAAATCTTCAATGACCACCACATTAGAGCCCGGTTCGAAGAAGCCTTCCACCTGATTTTGGCGTCCGTGGCCTTTGGCTTTATCACGAACATAGATGAATGGAACGCCCATGAAATCAGCAACGAGCGCACCGATAGCAATCGCACCTGTAGCTACTCCTGCGATGTAATCAGGTTTTCCATAAACTTCTTCAATTTGTTTGGCGAATTCGATTTTTAGATAATTTCGAATAGCTGGAAAACTTAATGTCAAGCGGTTATCACAGTAGATAGGACTTTTCCATCCACTTGCCCAAGTAAATGGGTTATCTGGTTGTAATTTAATCGCCTTAATTTGTAAAAGACTTTCTGCGGTCTTCAGGGCTGCTTCTTTGTTCTGTATCATGCTGCAAAATTACACCAAAGTTTTCATTAAAGGCTCTGTTTTGATTCCTGTTCCTGGGGGAGAAGCCCCTGAGATTATCAACAGATTATCCACCAAGAGAAAGGTTAAAGCCTTTTTGAAAGACCTTCAAGACAACACCCTAAACGTAGATTTGAGCATCGGTATAGACCATCCGTTTTGGTCGTTGTTTATGACGTTGCACAAAGGTGTAATTGCAGCCGGTGGATGGGTTAAAAATGAAAAAGGCGAGTTGCTCATCATCGAACGCAACGGCAAGTTGGACATGCCTAAGGGGAAGCTGGAGTTTCATGAAAAGATTGAAGATTGCGCCGTTCGCGAGGTGGAAGAAGAGTGCAAGGTTAAAGGTCTGAAAATAACAGGAGCACCAACGAAAACAGTGCATTGTTACACGGTAAAAGGCGGGTTTGCCATAAAAACCACCTATTGGTACCCCATGTACACGGAGCATGCGAAAAAATTGAAGCCTCAAAAAGAGGAGGGAATTACCGACGTGTACTGGGCTTCTCCGAAAAAGTTGAGAAAAAAATTGGCCAAGATGCCTTCTTACAATAGCCTAGAGTCTGTCTTCACAGCATTCGCCTCAGAAGAAGTTATGGCCTAACAGCATCTGGAACGAATCCGGCAAAATCACCGCCGTGATTGTACACTTCACGTACAATACTTGAACTGATGTAGGCATAGCGTGCACTGGTCAGAAGGAATACAGTTTCTAGATTCGGCACCATTTCTCTATTTGCTTGAGCGATGGCCTTTTCAAATTCGAAATCCGCAGGATTACGCAACCCGCGCAGAAGGAAGTTTACCCCTTGATTTTGGGCAAAGTCAACAGTAAGCCCCTCGTATGTAATGACCTTAACCTTAGGTTCATTGGCAAAGGTCTCTTCAATCCAAGCGACGCGTTGTTCAAGAGGGAATAGATACTGTTTCGCACTATTAGTTCCAACGGCTATTTGGATTTCATCAAATAAGGGAAGCGCACGCTCGATAATATCGAGATGGCCCAATGTGATAGGATCAAAGGATCCTGGAAATAATGCAATTCGTTTGCTCATGGGATAAAGTTACGCAATATGTTCTTCTGCGAGAACACTGAGCACATGGTGCAGTTGCCACCCTCTATGGGCCACTTGTTGCGGTACAATGGATGCCGGGCTTAGTCCGGGTATACTGTTTACTTCGATAAGCACAGGTCCGCGCTCTTGGTCAATGATGTAGTCCATACGAACGATGCCTTTTAGACCTAGTAAATCGTACGTTCTAATAGATATCTGCTCTATGGTAGCAGCCGTTTCGGTAGGTATTCGAGCTGGTGTTATTTCTTGTGACTTTCCGCTGTATTTCGCCTCGTAATCAAAGAAGGTACTTTCCGTGGGGACGATTTCGGTGATCGCAATACTTTGGGTGACCGATTCATCGAGTTCTACGTTCGAAGCAAAGTCATAGCTCGCTCGCAGCACTCCGCAGCCTACTTCCACACCAGTGATGCCTTCTTCAACAATCACCTCTTTGTCTTCTTTTTGGGCCTCTTTAAAGGCTGCAGAAAATTCTTCCTGAGTTTCAATGCGGCTCACACCAAAGCTCGAGCCGGAACGATTGGGTTTGACGAATAATGGGTATTGCCAATCGTTGAATATTCCGCTTTGCGGTTCTTCAAAAAAGCTTTCCCCTCTTGGTACGTCGATGCCTTGGGCCCGCAAAATGGTGTTGCATTGGAATTTGGAAAAAGT
>CATAPZ010000219.1:0-3643 GCA_949486955.1 Cryomorphaceae bacterium
TGGATATGTTGCTAACCAATATACCTGAAGTGGAATTGACGGTAGGTAAATTAGGACGGGTAGAATCTGCTCTTGACCCTGCACCCATTTCGATGTATGAAAACATCATCAATTACAAGTCCGAATACATTCTCAACAAAAAAGGTCATCGACAAAGGTTTAAGGTAGATGACAACAATCACTTCATTACCATTTCGGGCGATACCTTGAGTAATCAAGAAGGACTAGACCAAGGAATTAATGCGAGCGATTTAATTGTTGATGATAATGGTAAATACTTTCGCAATTGGCGTAAAGTGATTAAGTCTCCAGATGACATCTGGAATGAAATTGTCAAAGTCACTAAGATTCCAGGGGTTACTTCAGCCCCTAAGCTTCAGCCTATTGAGACGCGTTTGGTGATGCTTCAAACAGGGATGCGAGCTCCTATGGGCATAAAAGTTTATGGCCCAGACCTGAGAACGATAGAAGACTTTGGCTTACAACTCGAAAGCATACTGAAAGAAGTTCCATCGGTAAAAAAAGAAGCGGTCTTTGCCGACAGGATAGTGGGTAAACCTTACCTACATCTAAATATCAATCGCGATGAAATTTCACGCTATGGGCTAAACATAGAAGATGTCCAACAGACCATCGAAACCGCTATTGGTGGTATGAAGATTACCTCAACGGTAGAAGGACGTGAGCGTTTCCCTGTCAGGGTTCGCTATCCAAGAGAACTTAGGGATGACCCTTCAGCTCTTGGCAAAATATTAATGGCAACACCTACGGGCGCCCAAATCCCGCTATCTCAAATTATAGATTTTGAATACGTAAGGGGGCCTCAAGCCATCAAGAGTGAAGAAACCTTTTTGGTTGGTTATGTTCTGTTCGATAAAATGGATGGTTTCTCTGAAGTAACTGTGGTAAACGATGCTCATCAGGCAATTCAAAACAAGATTGACTCAGGAGAATTGACAGTTCCTTCAGGAGTGAGCTACAAATTTTCAGGAAGCTACGAAAATCAGGTTAGAGCAGAAAAACGGCTTTCCATCATCGTGCCATTGGTTCTGGGAATCGTTTTCTTAATTCTCTATTTTCAGTTCAAATCTGTATCCACAACCTTCATGGTGTTTACAGGTATTGCCATGGCCTTTAGCGGTGGTTTCATTATCCTTTGGTTGTACGGTCAAACATGGTTTGCCGACTTTTCCATATTCGGCACCAATTTCAGAGACCTATTCCAAATTCACACCATCAATCTCAGTGTAGCAGTTTGGGTCGGCTTTATTGCACTCTTTGGTATCGCAACTGATGATGGCGTTTTGATGGCCACTTATTTAGATCAGAGTTTTAAGCGAAACAAAACAGACCACCTTAAAGGTATTAGAGCAGCCACTGTAGAAGCAGGTCAGCGAAGAATAAAACCTGCTGTGATGACTTCTGCCACTACCATTATTGCCTTGCTCCCTATCCTCACTTCAACAGGCCGTGGGTCCGATATAATGATACCCATGGCAATACCCGCCTTTGGCGGGATGCTATTTGCGGCTATCACATATTTCATTGTTCCAGTGCTTTACTGTTGGAGAGAAGAACGCAAAATCAAAAAAGCTCAATCATGAAGAAATTTATCTTAATCATATGCATTGCCATGGGCTTTTACTTTTCAGGAAATGCTCAAACACTAGAAGACCATTTCCAAACGGCCGCAGAAAACAACCCTGGACTTTTGGCCAAATACAAGAACTTTGAAGCAGCAATGCAAAGGGTCACACAGGTGAGTACCTTACCTGATCCAAATTTGTCTTTTGGCTACTTTATTTCTCCTGTTGAAACCAGAGTTGGCCCTCAACAAGCCAGGTTCTCTTTGACACAAATGTTTCCGTGGTTCGGAACGCTAAATGCCCAAGAAGAAGCCGCTTCCCTCTTAGCAGAAGCTAAGTATCAGGAATTTCTGGATGCTCGAAACAAACTCTATTATCAGGTAGCTGCCTCCTATTATCCGCTCTTTGAACTAGAAAAGCTGATTTCAATTGAAGAAGAAAATCAACGCATTCTATCTTCCTACAAGGATATAGCTACTGTTCAATTTCAAAACGATAAAGGGTCTATGGTAGATGTGTTACGAGTGGACATCATGCTAAAAGATGCAACCACTGACTTATCTATTCTTAACCAAAAGAAAAAGCCTCTGGAAACCCGCTTTAATAAGCTTTTAAATCGAGATGAAAACGAATCCATAGAAATAATTGACACGCTTGTCTTAAAAGAAACCACACAAGAATTTAGAAAGGATTCATTGTTGGTTGCAAATCCCTTGCTTGAAGAATTGAATCTAAAGGTTCAAGCAAGCCAAGCCCAAGAAAGAGCGGCAATCAAGCAGGGATTGCCAAAGTTTGGTATTGGTTTGGATTATGTAATTGTAGGCGAACGCACTGACATGGCCCTGGAAGACAATGGTAAAGATGTATTAATGCCTATGGTCACCATGAGTCTTCCCATTTTTCGTGGGAAATACAAAGCTGCCCAACAGGAAGCACAATTGATGCAGGAATCCTATGTGCTTCAAAAAGAAGAAGTGTCTAATCGGCTTATTAGCTCCTATGAAATGATTTGGTTTGAGATTCAGAAACAGCTTGAACTCATTGAATTATTCGTAGAGCAAATTCAGGAATCAGAGCAATCCCTCAACCTGTTGTTCTCGGCCTATAGCAATTCAGGGAAAGACTTTGAAGAAGTCCTGCGGATGCAACAGCAAATTTTAAAGTATCAACGATTGAAAGCCACTGCCCTGTCGGATTATCATATCGCTTTGGCTGAGTTGGACTATATAACCTCAAAAAACAAATAATTATGGAACACCAACACGATCATAAACAGCACGAACGCTCACATGATAATCATGATTCGCATGGCGGTCATCATGATCACCATGCCCACATGATAGGAGACTTCAAAAAGCGCTTTTATATCAATACTGTGCTTTCCATACCTGTTTTGGCCTGTTCTGAAATGGTTCAAGACATACTGGGCTTTTCGATCAGTTTTCCAGGCATGGGCTATGTAGCAGGCGCTCTAGCAACATTCATATTCATTTATGGTGGCTGGCCGTTCCTTAAAGGATTAAAGGATGAACTTTCTCAAGGCGGTCCTGGTATGATGACTCTTATAGCCATTGCCATTACCGTAGCATGGGCTTACAGCACGGCAGTAGTATTCGGGCTGGAAGGTAAAGTGTTCTATTGGGAGCTAGTCACGCTCATTGACATTATGCTTTTAGGACACTGGCTAGAGATGCGTTCCATTATGGGAGCATCTAAAGCATTGGAAAAATTAGCTGAATTGATGCCTTCAGAAGCTCACAAAATAGATGTTGACAAAATTCATGACGTAAAAATAAGTGACCTCAAAAAAGGTGATCTGATCCTGATTAAGCCAGGAGAAAAAGTGCCTGCTGATGGTAACATTGTAGAAGGAGATAGCGAACTAAACGAAAGTGCCTTAACAGGAGAGAGTAAACCAGTTCAAAAAACAAAAAATGAAGAAGTCATTGGTGGCGCAATCAATGGAGATGGAAGCCTAAAGGTGGAAGTTAAATCTTCTGGTGAAGACAGCTACTTGAATAAGGTCATCAAATTGGTGGAAGAAGCTCAGCAAACCA
>CATAPZ010000220.1:0-6478 GCA_949486955.1 Cryomorphaceae bacterium
AAAATGATGAAGGCGTTTTTCGAGGGAGCAGCTCAGGTGCTTCCTGTAAGTCCAGCTTTGAGCCAAGGGATTCTGCAGGTTGCTCCAAAGGCAAAGATCACCGTGGTACCAAACATCATTGATGAGATTGATTTTTCGAAACCCAAGGAATTTTCTTCCAAAAGCTTTTGTGTGGTTGGTGATTTGGTTTTTTCCATCAAGCGTCAGGATGCCATACTGAAAGCATTTCGTCAGCTTCCCTCCTCCCAGTGTGAATTGCACTTTTATGGAGGTGGACCAGATCTTGAAAAGTTAAGAGCACTGACCAAACACGATCTAAATATCACTGTACACGGTCGCCTAACGAACGAAATGGTGCTGCAATCATTACCAAACCACCACGCTCATGTTCAATTCAGCGCTTATGAGACCTTCGGGATTGCGACGCTCGAAGCACGTAAAGCAGGATTGTGGGCAATTACTAGAGCCTCTTTTGGGTCGTCATCCTATGCTGATAAGGGCGTTTTATTCGCTGAAAACGAGGAACAACTACTCAATGCTATGCGCCGGGTTCTCGAAGAAGAAAAGCCTCGTATTAATCCATTCGAAGGGTTGAACGCAGCCGGAATTGGCCTTCAAATTCAAAAATGCTACGATGCACTATTGTAGCTACTTTTCCATTATATTTAGACTTTCACAAAAATTCGAATTATGAGAAAACTTTTACTAGCATTTGCTGGACTTAGCGTTATTGGCGCTACCGCTCAAGAAGCACGCCTTGACCTAGGTCGTAGCGCGGCGATGTACGCAGCGACTCATGCTGATGGCACGCCATTGAATACATCATACAACAAGCAGAGCTCTGCTGTTGCTATTGGTACCGCTCCAAACGTTTATGGTGCTGCTTTTGGCCCTAAAACGAATTTGGTGGCTAACGAAGATTTGAACACGATTGCATTCGTTCACCGTTCTGATTACGGAACAAACAACGACTACAGCTCTGGTTCATTGCGCTTTGACTACTCTACTGATGGTGGTTCAACTTGGACTTCAAACTCAGGACCTATCTGGAACCCTAACCTGAGCGGATACGGCTACCCAGGTTTTGCGCGTTACCCGCACATTGGTATCCTAAACGAAAGCAATAACACTAACCCGTTGAATGCTTCTATCACTGTTTGGGCGCCAACACTTGCTGGTACCAATGCTGGTGCTTGGGGTGGTGCTTTAGTAGGTACGCACAAGATGGATAACACCGTGACAAACATGGCAGTAGATACTACTGGCGGTCACTTGACTTTGGAAGAGTCGTTCACTCAAGACGGTAAATTCTGGGGTGTAAGTTTCGATCACCCGAACTACGATGTAGAAGAGTACACAGATACAGCAATCGTATGGAAGGGAACAATGAACTTCTCTACAGATACGATGGCCTTGACTGAGATCAAAGCATACTTGCCTGTAACAAACGATGCTACAAACGGTAAAATATATGGTGACGGACGTATCTCATTCGACGAGAACGGTTCTACTGGTTACATATCTATCGAGGCATACGACAGTTTGATTGCTCCAAACAAAGTAATCCACCCGTACTTGATCAAGACAACTGACGGTGGTTCTACTTGGAGTGCTCCAATGGGACCAAACATGGACCTCTTGGTTGACCAAGCTACAGGCGATAGCTTGAAAACTATCTTCTCTACTATCACTGGTGGATGGTCTATCGGTAGCTTGACTTCTTCTACTCGTGGTCACGATATGGCAGTTGATGCAAACGGTAACCCACACATGTTTGTACACGTATTCCCAGGTGTTGGTACTACGCCAACAGGTGGTACTATGGCAGGTGACTTCGTATACTACCCAGGTGTAAACTTGTTGGTAGACGTATACACTACTGATGGTGGTTTGACTTGGAAGTGTAACATCGTAAGCCAAGTATTTACTTGGGACTACGAATTCGATCCAACAAACGGTCCTGTAACAGAAGCTACACGTCCACACATTTCTATGAGCTCTGACCGCGAGATGATGTTCTTCTCTTGGTTCGAGAGTGATACTTCATTCGTTACAGGTACTGAAAACAACTTCCCAGATTGGAGATGTCAAGGGTACAACGTATTGGGTGATTCATTGGAAGGTCAAATGACTGTAATGGGTACATTCGGTGATGCTACTTGGGGTAACGTTGCAGATTACGCGTTTGACAATGGTGACGGTTCTTACCAGTTGCACATGACTTACGCTCCTATTGAAGACTTCGGTACGTTCTCTGTATTGAGCCCGATCGACTTCTACTACCTAGGTTCTCCTTACCCGAACAACATCGGTATTGAAGAAATGGAAGCACAAAACTTCTCAGTAAGCCAAAACTACCCGAACCCTACACACGGTTTGACTAAGGTGGCTATCGAGAGCGTTGAAGCAGCTGCATTTACCATGAATATCATGGATATCACAGGCCGTACGATTGAAGTACGTGATCTAGGTCGTATAGACGCTGGTCGTCACATTGAAGAAATTGATGCAACAGGATTCGCTCCAGGTATCTACTTCTACACTGTAAGTTCAGCTGGACATCAAAGCACTAAGAAATTCATCGTAGAGTAATCACTACGAATTAGAATTCAATTAAAAACCCCCAGCGCTCGTGCGCTGGGGGTTTTCTTTTGTAATATATCCTACTACGGAGCTTTAATACTTCACAGTTCGATTCACTACCTCCTCTAGTCGAGCACTGGCTAGGTAGCCTTCTTCTAAAGTTGCTGCAAACGGTACAGGAGTGGCATCGTTACTTACCAATTCTACGGGTGCATCTAATAGTTCAAAACATTCTCTTGCGATGCGGGAAGCAATATGCTCTCCATATCCTCCGACAGACACATCCTCTTGAAGGACTACAACGCGTGATGTTTTTGCAATACTGCTTCGAATGACATCAAAATCTAACGGCACTAATGTGCGTAGATTAATCACCTCGATAGAGGATTCATGGCGTTCTGCCAATTCCATTGCCCAATGCACACCCATCCCATAGGTAACTATGGTCAGGTCTGATCCTTCCAACTGCGTATGTGCTTTTCCAAGGTCCAAACTTGTTATACCCGATGGCACTTCCTCTTTCACCGTTCTATACAGTGCCTTATGTTCAAAGAACATGATAGGATTTGGATCATTGAAACTCGCGAGCAACAAAGCTTTTGCTTCTGCGGGATATGCAGGGTATACTACTTTCAGCCCGGGAACATGAGTAAACCAAGCCTCTGTACTCTGGCTGTGGTACGGCCCAGCTGCAACACCTGCCCCTGTAGGCATGCGCACGACAACATCAACATGTTGTCCCCAACGCCAATGCAACTTCGCGAGGTTGTTGACGATCTGATTAAAACCTGTGGTCACAAAATCGGCAAATTGCATCTCCATCATGGATTTACCGCCTGATATCGCATACCCCATAGCAGTTCCAACAATGGCACTTTCACATAGTGGTGTATTGCGAACACGCGCTTCGCCGAATTCCTCTGTGTAGCCTTCCGTCGCTTTAAATACTCCTCCGTAATCTGCGATATCCTGACCCATAAGGACCAATTCAGGCCATTGCCTCATTGCTTCGCCCAAGGCATCGTGAATAGCATCTATAAAGCGAAGTTCTCGAGAACCAGAGGCGTTCGTCAATAATTTTTGGGACGGCGCATAGACATCATTCAGGCTTTGCCTTTGGTCGTACGAAACATCGGGCAATTCCAATGCAGAATGAAAGGCCTCATCGACTGCATCCTTTGCTTTTTCCAAGGCTTCATCAATCCAATCTTCCGTAATACCCCATTGCTCCGGGGCAGCACGTAATAAGGCCATCGGCTCCTTTTTCTCCTGTTCCGCAATCATTCCGTCAGGGTAGTATTTGGTACCACTGGCCTCTTCATGCCCTCGTAACCTAAAGGTGTTCGCTTCCAATAAAATAGGCTTTCCTTCTTGCCTTGCATAGGCGGTCGCCTGCGTAAAGTACTCCCTCGCTTCGGCGAGATCATTGGCATTGAAGCTCACGGTCTTCATGCCATACCCTGGACCTTTCTGCTCGAAGGTTTCAAAAATAAATTGTTGGTGCTCTGGGGTACTAAGTCCCCAATAATTACGCTCTACAACGAAGACAACAGGTAAATTCCACACGGCAGCCACATTGAGTGCCTCGTGAAAATCACCTTGAGACGTAGCCCCGTCGCCGGTAAATGCAAGAACACATTTTCCCGTACCTAGAAGTTTTTCCCGTAAGGCTAAACCACAAGCGACACCTAACTGAGCTCCTAAATGAGAAATCATACCAACGATATGGTGTTCCATGGAGCCAAAATGAAAGCTGCGGTCGCGTCCCTTTGTAAAACCCTCTGCTTTACCCTGAAATTGCGCGAAGAGTCGCTGCAATGGTATTTCACGAGCAACAAATGCACCTAAATTTCGGTGCATCGTACACATGAATTCGTCCTTGGCTAAGGCATGAGTGGCAGCCACACTCAGGGCTTCTTGCCCGTAGGACGCGAACCATTTCGATATCTTACCTTGCCGCAAATAGATGAGCATCTTCTCCTCTATCGCTCGGGTCAGAATGAAATGTTCTAAGAATTGCCTGTCTTGGGCATCGTTCATAACTTCTGTTTGATGGGTCTAGGGATTGAATTTAGCTCAAAAAAGGGAGTTATTTTTGTTAGATAGAACCTATTGTTATGAATATGGCAACAATTCCAAATCTAGATTTCGCAAAGTGGTCTCAAGGGACTGAAAGTGAAAGAGCTGAATTCGTTAAAGAGTTAGGTGCTGCCTACACGGATATCGGTTTTATAACCATCAAGAACCACGGTTTTGGGGAATCTGTACAAGACGGGCTCTACAAGAAAGCCGCAGCATTCTTCTCGTTGGAAAAAACGGTCAAATCTTCTTACGAGATTGAAGGGCTCGCGGGACAACGCGGCTATACTTCGTTTGGTAAAGAGCATGCGAAAGGCATGGAGGCAGCAGATTTAAAGGAGTTCTGGCAAGTGGGGCAACCTGAGCCTGCCTATGATGGACCTGAATACCATAATAATGTGAGCGTAGAAGAACTTCCTGAGTTTGCACCAGGATTCAAGCACGCCTACCAAGAATTAGAACGAATTGGCCGCGAATTACTCAAAGCCATCGCCATATACCTTGATTTAGATAGTAACTACTTTGAACCCTGGGTACAAGGTGGTAATTCTATCCTTCGTGCCATTCACTACCCGCCGATCACCCAAGATCCAGGAGATAGTGTACGTGCCGGCCAACACGAGGACATCAACCTCATAACCCTATTGATGGGTGCAAGTGCTGAGGGCCTTCAAGTACTGAATAAGCAAAACGAGTGGATTGGTATTACCGCCATTCCAGGTTCCTTAGTTGTGAACGTTGGCGATATGCTTCAAAGACTGACCAACGGTGTAATGAAATCAACCACACACCGCGTTGTCAACCCACCAAAAGAAAAATGGGGCACCTCACGCTACTCTATTCCGTTCTTCCTCCACCCGGTAGGTAAAATGCCCCTCAATGCGCTTGATGGTTGTATTACTGAGGAGCGTCCTAAGGCATTCGACGACATTACCGCTGGCGACTACCTTGAAGAACGATTGGTTGAAATAGGTTTGAAAAAATAGCCATGCGCATAGACATCATCACCGTATTGCCCGAATTACTTGAAGGGCCTTTTGCCCACAGCATTCTAAAGCGTGCTGAAGAAAAAGGTATTGCAGAAGTACGCGTTCATCAGCTTCGTAAGTACGGTGTAGGAAAGCATCAACAAATCGATGATTATCAATACGGCGGTGGTGCAGGCATGGTCATGCAATGCGGTCCATTAGTAGATTGTATTGAAGACTTGCAGAAAGAACGCAGCTATGACGCCGTTCTTTACATGACACCAGACGGCAAACGTTATGATCAGAGTGATGCGAATCAACTAAGTATGTTGGGCAATATCATGATTATTTGTGGTCACTATAAAGGGATAGACCAACGTGTTCGCGACCACTGGATCACGCACGAATATAGCATTGGAGACTATGTGCTAAGTGGCGGAGAACTTGCGGCGGCAGTTATTAGCGACTCTATCATCAGATTGATTCCGGGCGTACTAAACGACGAGACTTCAGCGCTGACGGATAGTTTTCAGGACGACCTTCTAGCGCCACCAGTATATACACGCCCAGAAGATTTTAGAGGCCATAAAGTACCTGAAGTGCTGACCAGCGGAAATTTCAAAGAGATTGAACTTTGGCGTGAAAAGCAAGCCATAAAGCGTACGAAAGAGCGCCGTCCCGATCTGCTTAGCGATTAGAAAATGTGCACATCCTTGATGGCATTACGACCTACATGCTCGTTGATCGCTACTACAATTTTTCCTTTGACCATCAACAGTTCTTTTCGAACTACCGAACTGTCCAATTGAATGACGAGTACACCGTTTTCAACCTTTTTTCTAGAGGTC
>CATAPZ010000221.1:0-1867 GCA_949486955.1 Cryomorphaceae bacterium
AAGTGGTTACGGGGGTCCGATTTGGGCCACTTCCCCACCCTCGAAAACGCCTATCTCACCATCACCGACGGCAAGATTTCTGATTTTGGACCAATGACCCATTGCCCTCAAGATGAACTCCCTACCCGCGATTGCTCGGACAGGCACGTACTACCTGCCTTCGTAGATTCTCACAGCCACCTGGTCTATGCCGGAACTCGTGAAGAGGAATTCAATCTTCGACTCAAAGGAGCGAGCTATGAAGAAATCGCTGCAGCCGGCGGTGGGATTCTCAACAGCGCAGATAAAGTCAGTACCTCTTCGGTTGAGCAACTCGTCAGCCAAGCTAAATTCCGTTTAGAAAACCTCATCGAATGCGGTACGGGAACACTTGAAGTGAAAAGCGGCTATGGATTGGATCCTGAGAACGAGTTGAAGCTTTTGCGTACCATTAAAGCACTTAATGGCCAAAGTCAAGCTACACTAGTCCCGACCTTCTTGGCTGCGCACGCGCTTCCTGCTTGGGCGAAAGCGCAAAGTATGAACGAGGCCAGCTACACCAAATACATGTTGGACGAGTGTCTTCCTACTATTAAAGACGAAAACCTCGCACTATTCTTAGACGGCTTTATTGAGCGCGACTATTTCAGATTGGACGCCTTACAGCATTTGATCGATGCCAGTACGAATAGCGGATTGCCACTGAAGATTCACGTCAATCAGTTTTACGACATCGGCGGTATTCAAATGGCTGTCGAGGCCGGTGCCTTAAGTGTCGACCACCTCGAGGTGATGAGTCCTGAGGCCATTGAAGCCTTACACGGTAGCGACACCATAGCTACCCTCCTGCCTTCTTGTAGCTACTTCCTCGGTATTCCTTACGGTCCAGCTAGAGAACTCATTGAGAACGACACCGTCGTCGCATTGGCAACAGATTATAACCCAGGTTCTTCCCCTGGAGGAAACATGCAGCTGGTGTGTAACATGGCTTGCGCAAAGATGAAGATGACTCCAGCGGAGGCTTTGAACGCCGCAACCATCAATGGTGCTGCCGCGCTAAACCTGAGTGACCGTAAAGGCTCCATCGCCGTGGGCAAGGATGCGGATCTATTGATCACAAAAGCCATCCCATCTCTGGAGTATTTGTGTTATGATTTCGGAACCAATCACATTCAAACCACCATTTTAGGTGGACAGACCCAATGAGCACAGTATTAGAACATTACACTAGAGAAGATCTACTGAGTCGCACCTCTGTTCGTCCAGGCGAAGAACGCCTGGGTGAGCGCATCTCAACTGTTAGTGAGGCCGATTGGACCAGCGCAGATTCTCTTCCGTTCAAATTTGTACTTGTAGGAGTAGAAGAAGATTTTGGCGTTCGTGCCAACCACGGTCGCGGCGGAGCAGATCGCGCTTTCCAAAGCTTCTTGAGTTACTTCCTGAACATGCAGGTGAACCGCTTTTTCCCAACTGATGCAGTAGCGGTTCTAGGAGCAGTGGTTCCAACGAATTCTATAGAAAACGATCAAATAGACGCCTTGCGCGAAGCTACGGCGGCGAACGACCATACAGTTAGCGCTGTAGTACGCAGAATAACTGAATTGGGGGCAATCCCTGTCATTGTTGGTGGAGGTCATAACAATGCGTACGGATGTTTAAAAGGCAGCAGCGAAGCAAAAGGACGCGCCATCAACTGCCTGAATATTGACGCACATACAGATTTAAGAACGACCGAAGGCAGGCACAGTGGCAACGGATTTACCTACGCCGCAAATGCAGGCTACATGGCGAATTACTTCATGCTAGGTCTTCAAGAGAATTATACGCCAGAATACATTTGGCAAACCATTGAGCACAACGATGCTTACAATGTGGCAAGCTTCGAGGA
>CATAPZ010000222.1:0-13490 GCA_949486955.1 Cryomorphaceae bacterium
CACATCGGCGCTTTTTGTTTAAGTGAGCCTGAAGCGGGTTCAGATGCGACTTCGCAGAGCACCACAGCAGTCGATATGGGGGACCATTATCTACTAAACGGTACTAAGAATTGGATTACTAATGGTGGCAGCTGTGAGATTGCTTTGGTAATTGCGCAGACGGATCGTGAAAAAGGGCACCGCGGTATTAACGTCCTTATTGTCGAAAAAGGCATGGACGGTTTCGTAGTAGGACAAAAAGAAGATAAACTCGGTATCCGCGGATCGGATACACATACCCTACTTTTTAACGATGTGAAGGTGCCAAAAGAAAACAGGATTGGCGAAGACGGATTTGGATTCAAATTCGCGATGAAAACATTGAGTGGCGGCCGTATAGGCATTGCTGCACAGGCTCTTGGTATTGCTCAAGGAGCGCTAGACCTTGCATTGGCCTATTCAAAAGAGCGCAAGACTTTCGGTAAACCGATCCACGACCACCAAGCGATTGCTTTTAAGCTCGCAGATATGGAGATGAAGGTAGAGCAGGCACGATTGCTTGTGTACAAGGCGGCTTGGTTAAAGGATCAAGGAATGCCTTACGATAAGGAAAGCGCTATGGCCAAACTTGCAGCCTCTGAAGCAGCAATGTGGGTGAGTACTGAAGCGGTTCAAGTTCACGGTGGTTACGGCTACGTGAAAGAATACCATGTAGAGCGTTTGATGCGCGATGCGAAGATTACTCAGATTTACGAGGGTACTTCAGAGATTCAAAGAATCGTAATCTCAAGAGATTTGATCAAGAATTCCTAAAGGAGGGAGAGGAGTGCTTCCAAGGCGATTCCTCGAGAACCTTTCAAAAGTATAGAGGCGTCCTTCGGGGCGCCTTTTTCTTTCCAATAGTTTGCCAATTCATCGGTGGTTGAAAACTGCAGGCCAGACCAGTCGGTAGCACCAAAGTGATGGCCTACAAGGACGGTTTGATCTTCCATTTGAAGTTCACGGATGTAATTGACCATGGCTTGATGTTCCGCCCCACTTTCTTCTCCTAATTCAAACATATCACCTAGAACCAGTAATCCGTCTTGCTTGTGCCACGAAGCAAAACTTTCTACACTCAACTTCATACTAGTAGGGTTCGCGTTGTATGCATCAAGCAACACCTTATTTGTTGCCGTTTTTCTCCACTCGACTCGATTCATCTTTGGAGCATAGGATTCGATGGCAGATTTAATGGCCTTAGCGTCAACGCCCATATGATGTCCAAGACATGCCGCTGCCACTATATTCTGTTCATTGAAGGAGCCACTGAGTTGGCTTTGGATGGAATAGGATTCTTCGCCATGGACGATGTGCACTGCTGCAAATTCAGTAGTACTTGAAGGTTGCCATTGGACGAGGCCTTCGCCTTTGCCGTAGCCAAACTGATTGATGCCTGTACTTTTTTCTATTTGAATAGAATCGTTCAGGTTTACCATTGCTGTACCATCGGATGAGCGGAGGTAATCGTAGAGTTCGCTCTTGCCTTTAATAATGCCCTCGACACCGCCAAAGCCTTCTAAGTGTGCTTTTCCATAGTTGGTGATGTAGCCAATTGTAGGTTCACATATGGCTGCGAGCTGGCCAATCTCCTTCTGGTGATTGGCCCCCATTTCGATCACGGCTAACTCACTATCCCTTGGAATGCGCAACAAGGACAAGGGTACACCGATGTGGTTGTTGAAATTCCCAGCCGTTGCATAGGTCTTGAACGTGGTGTTCAATACGGCGTGAAACAGCTCTTTATTGGTGGTTTTACCGTTACTTCCTGTTAGACCAATGATAGGAATATTCAAGTACCTTCTGTATGCTTTTGCACAGTCTTGCAGGGCTTCGAGAACGTTATCGACAAATATTAATCGATCGTCTTTCCCCACAGGTTCATCCACAATAGCGTAGTTTGCTCCTAATTCGAGTGCTTCGAGCGCAAATGAGTTCCCGTTGAAACGAGCTCCCTTCAGTGCAAAGAAAATAGAGCCTTGCGGAATACTACGTGTATCTGTAGTCACGGCAGAGCAGTTCAAAAAGGCTTCGAATGGTGTCATTTCTTCAAGAAGATAAATCCAAGTACAATGTACATCACAAAAAAGCCCCGCGGAAGCGGGGCTTTTGAGTTTTATTAAGGGACAAGAATTACATTTTGTAACGCTTAAAGTTGTGCTGCTTTACTTTTGCAGGACGCTTGCTCTTGTCGCTTGATTCGTTTTGGAATCCTACGCGGTCCATAGCACAACGGAAACCAATATCATCAGTTGCTTGGTCTTCTTCCAAGAAACGACGTGTACCAGGGCTTAACCAGTATGCACGGTCTTTCCAGCTACCGCCTTTGTATACACGAGTAGTGTTTCCAATAAGTGTCTTGTTACCATAGTCGTACATCGGTGCTTCACCTTCTTGTACTGGGTTAGCGTAGTTCTGTGAGCTTTCTTGGTCACCGTCTAGGTAATCGCGGTAATCTGCCTTAGAGTAGTTGCGACGATTTACGTTTTCTTCAACAGTCACAGAGCGCGTAGGCAACTGACCTGGAAGACGAACGATTACTGTATCGCCATTGCGAACTTCCTTCTGAGGATCTTGCAATACTTCTAAAGAACCAATGTCCTGGTAGTTTTTATCGTAGTGTTTGAATTCATTACCACGGAATGCACGGAAGTCGTTTACATCTGTAGAGCTTACTGGGCGGTATACGTCCATTACCCACTCACTTACGTTACCAGCCATATCGTAGAGGCCGAAATCGTTAGGAGGGTAGAAGCGAACTTGCATCGTTACATCAGCTTCGTCATTCAACCAACCTGAAGTACCCATGTTATCACCGCGGCCTCTTTTGAAGTTAGCCAAGATTTGGCCGCGATCCATTTTCTCTGGATTGCGCGTCCCGTTTCCGTTCCAAGTGTATTTGTTCTTGTCAACAACACGGTTGTAAATACGCTTACCACCGTCTGCGTAGGCTGCATATTCCCACTCAGCTTCGGTCGGAAGACGGTACTTTGGAAGTACTACACCGTCCTCAATTCTCGCTGGACGACCTTCTTTACCATAAACGCTGTTTGGGTTAAGATCCTTGAGACCTTTTTTGTTTTGTTGCACGTACTCGCCTTGCTTGTATAGATATACCTCTGTGTTAAAGTGATCTGCATCCATTTGGTCTGGCATTTCTTTCAAGATGCCTTCTTTGATAAGAATGGCTTCGTTCACACGATCCGTTCTCCAAGAACAGAAGCGTTGCGCTTGCAACCAACTAACACCAACAACAGGGTAGTAGTTGTAGGCTGGGTGACGTAGGTAGTTTTCTACGAAGTTATCGTTGTAGGCAAGTTTGTCTCTCCAAACCAAGGTATCTGGAAGTGCACTCTTGTAGATCTCTGGGTAGTAGTCGTAATCATATACGCGACGTAGCCAGTACAAGTACTCACGGTAGTCTAAGTTGGTTACCTCATTCTCATCCATGTAGAACGAGCTCACAGTAACTCTTCTTGGAATATTGTTCCAGTCTTTAACGAAATCTTCTTCTACTTGACCCATCATGAAGGTACCGCCCTCAACGAAAACTAAACCTGGACCAACTTCTTGGCCGTTGTAGTTTAGGTTGGCTTGGAAACCACCATTCTTCTTGTCATTAATTGCCCATCCTGTAGTGTTGGATGTTGGACCTGCACAGCTAGCTAATAGCGCTGTTGCAAATGTTGCAATTGAGAATTGAACGAACTTATTCATGTAATTGAAATTGTTGCTGTTTAGAATTTAGGACACTTCAGTGCCTTAAGTTTACTTGCTCTCACACGGCATGGGAATTTGTAACCCAAGCTAACTTCGTGAGATCCACCCAGTGTATTTGTCAAATCACTAATAGTGTAATCGTAGCTGTATCCGAATGTCCATGGCACATCTGGAGGTGTAATACCCAAGATGAAAATCACTGCATCAGGATTGAAGCTACCTTGTCTCAATGCTAGACCACCCGCAAGCGGTCCTCTAGCAAAACTTACACCAGCGGTCAACTGTGAAGCTGAACCTTGTGTTTGGTATACCACATTAGGAACGATGTAAGATTGAAGACTATTGTGTAGACGCTTTCTTCCTAGAGGAATATTTGCGCCCGCGTGTGCTGTCAATTTGATGGGCAACCTACTCTGGCTTAGGAATGCTTCGTTAGGTTCTGTAAGGTGATGTCCAACGACACCGATGTACCACTTGTCCGTAAATCCGAGCATGCCGAAACTCAGGTCCAAATGGTTGTTGAAGTTGTTTCCTGGTGCGACTTCGTTAGTAGGAAGAACAAATCCATAGAATGGGTCGATCATGTCAGGGAACGTAAACTGGCCCCAATCAAGACTTCTTTGACGGAAGGTCGCCTGAAAACCACTCAACAAAGTGAAGTTCCTGTTCACCTCGAGGTGGTAGCTGTAAACCGCACTTACCTCAGTGAGGTTGAGTGCGCCATTACCTGCGTCATCACGAAGTGTCATCAATGCTACACCACCGTTTAATTTGTCCACATACTGGTCGTATGAGGCCGAATACGTTTGGTACACGCCGAGTTCAGGGTACTGATTTCTGTAGTTCGTATGAACTGTAGGACATCTATCCAGACCAGCGAAGGCAGGATTTAGGTAAATAGGATTCGCGTAATATTGGCTGAAATGAGCATCCTGAGCAAAGGCTATAGAGCTTATTATCAGTGCTGTACAAGCGAAAATTATGCGTTGTTTCAATGCGTTCATTGATGTAGCTGTGTTTTCAAGAGACAAGTATAAGCAAAAAAAGTACGATTTTCACCTTACTATCGTTTGTTGTTAAACGCTTTTTGCATGGCATTTGTTATGTCTTGAAGTAAGTTTGTACACGTGAAGAAAACCATCTTAGCACTTATTAGTTTTTTCTGCGCTTTCCAAGTTGCCGGTCAGGTGCGCTTTGAACAGGGTGAATATGTTCAGTTTAGAACGGCTAAACCCGGCATTCACCTGCTTTCTGGCGATGAAATTATTGACCGTGGAATTTTAGCCGTAGGAGATGCCTTGGACCGCCTAGTTATTGAGGCTAGAACGGAATCGGTTCTATCTCATGTGAATGATACATCTAGAGCTTTCAATGCGCCCATTCACTATTATATTTCTGATAGCGATGGCTTTTTAGATGGTCAGTCTAAGGTGTATTTCTACATGAATGGGCCTTTCGGTATTCAATGGGATGCGGCGAACCAGCGCTACGAATACACCGCTCATCCGTATTCAAATTTCGAGCACTTCATCGTTAGCGCATCGTCAACGTCGCAATCCTATGCGATGGATGAACGAGATGCCGATTTAGTAGGTGCTTCTACAAGGAATTTAAATTCATCGCGCCAATTTTACTACAGGGACACCGCGCAATATAATCTCGTTGGCACGGGACGTCGCTGGTTTGGTGAATTGTTTGACTTTACAACCACCCAAGTTTTTGATTTGCCGTTGACCCCGCTCAATGCCTCTTCCATGGAAGTTGAAATATCGGCAGTTGCCCGGTCATCATCATCATCAACTAATCTATCCGTACAGAATGGCGGCAGTGTTTCTTTTCCAGCGGTTGCCACGAGTTCAGTTTCGAACTATGTGATCGAACGAGGATTGACCACCAATATCCCTTCCGCAAATAAGGTCATTTTGACTTACGACAAGACGAGTGATAACGGCGCTGCATTGTGGTTGGACCAATTAAAAGTGAATTATCTTACAGACAATACGGTTGCACTCAATGCCAATTACCAAAAGCGCTTCCAAAACTATCCGCGTCATCAAGATTCAATTTCCACCATTCAGCTTGAGGGTTCTGACTTGTTGGTTTTTGACATCACTCATCAAGCACACCCCGTTTTAATTAATGGCACAGCCAGTGGCAATACAGTTAGCTTTGAAATAGGTGAAGACGGTTTTAAAGAACTAACGGCGATACCTGCTAGTGGCGCTTTTGAGCCGATGTATGTTCGTACAGGTAAGTTGACATTTTTCGAAGATTTAGCCGGTCTTGACGCCCTGATTATCGCTCCAGATTCCTTGCTCTTTGAAGCGCAAAGACTGGCGGAGATTCAACAAACTGTAGGAACGAATTCAAGCGCCCTTGCGCTCGAAGAAATTTATGCGTTAGCCAACGCAGGAACTCCTGATATTGCTGCTATTCGTCAGTTTCTAGTTGAGCTCAACCAACGTAACAACGACGGTCTGAAATACTTGACATTATTTGGCGACGCATCCTACGATTACAAGGGCACCTTGCCAGGAAATTCGAATCTCGTTCCAACCTTTGAGAGCTACGGTAGCTTCTCTTTGTACACGAGTTACATAACCGACGATTACTATGGTTATCTTGATCAGGGCGAGTCGCTCAATTGGTATGTAGACGATATCGATCTTGGTATCGGTCGACTCCCGGTAAATACCCTCGAGGAGGCAGCAGCCTCTGTGGATAAAATCGAGCGCTATCTGACGGATGATGGACGTTATGGTCCTTGGCGCGGCGATGTAGTTTTAGTTGCAGATGATGTGGATCACGCATGGGAACGCGAATTTGCCGTGGTTCAAGATGCTTTGGCGAAGCGCTTAGATACAACGCGTCCTGAAATGAACATTATCAAGATTTATTCGGACGCATACCTCCAAGAGTCAAAGCCAGGTTCACAACGCTATCCTACGGCACGAGAAGCATTGTTTAGAAGCGTTGAGAACGGAGCGCTCATGGTGAGTTACATCGGTCATGGCGGTGAAGTAGGATGGGCCACTGAACGCATCTTACAACTGGAGGACTGTAACAATTGGACCAACGAGACCAAATTACCGGTATTCACCACGATCACGTGTGAGTTCACCAGGTTCGACGATCCGAATAGAGTAAGTGCTGGAGAACAATTGTTCTTGAATCCATACGGTGGGGCTATTGGTTTGTATTCCACCACGAGAAGTGTATTTGCGACGAACAGTACCTACGATTTGAATCGACTTTTAAATCAAAATATGGTGGGACTAGATGTGCCACGTCTAGGTGATGTACTTCGCGAAACAAAAAACAACAACATCAGTGGGGATAAGATCAAATTCTCGTTAATAGGTGATCCGACCATACCTCTTTCGAAGCCCAAAGACGCCGTTGTTTTAGATACTATTAATAATGTAGCGTGGAGTGCCTTTGAAGATACCCTAACTGCCCTGTCTTGGGTAGAGATTAAGGGACACGTTGGCTCTACTTCCGGCATAAACTCAGACTTTAACGGCCGCGTATGGCTGACCTTCTTCGATAAAGCACAGTCTGTTCAAACAAGACGAAACGATGCCAACGGTTCGGTATTCAATTTTAAAACGCAGAACAATGCCATCTTCAGAGGAGAGGCTTCTGTAATTAATGGGGCATTTACGGTACAGTTCAGAATTCCGCTAGACATCAACTTAAGTATTGGTACGCCAAAGGTTATTTCCTACGCTGCAAGCACTACTGAAGATGCTTGGGGAGGGCAGAACGACTTATTAATAGGTGGCGTGTTTGACGGTGTGATTACTGATACAGAAGGACCAAAGGTTCGTTTGTTTGTCAACGATACAACGTTCACAAGCGGTGGCATCAGTGACCCAAATCCGCTGGCCATTGGGTTGATGGAGGACGAAAGTGGGATTAACGCAGTGGGCCTTGGTATCGGACATAACGTTATTTTAGAATTGGACGGACAACCGATTAATGTAAATGCTGCCTACCAGGCTGATATTGATGACTTCACCAAGGGAAGTGTGAGTTATCAGTACTACGATTTGACGCCCGGGGAGCATCAGTTATCACTGAGAGCGTGGGACGTATTGAATCAGTGGGGGTATGACGAAATCACCTTCACCGTCATTGATGCAGCTGAACCCATTCTCAATCAGCTCGAAATCTTTCCTAATCCATTTACGAGTGAATTAAATTTCAACCTAGAGCACAATCAAAAAGGACAGGAGGGCGAAATTCGCCTGACCTTGGTAGATAATCAAGGAAAAACAGTTTGGGAATGGAATGAAAATTTAGCACTTCAAGCCAATTCTTCAGACCTTCCAACGTTCTATGTATCAGATGTTCCGAGTGGAAAATTGGTCCCAGGATTTTACCATGCAAGAGTCGTATGGACGCGAAGTGTTGATGGAAAATCTGCCAGAATACAAGAAAAGCTCATTTATATACGTTAAACTTGCGCTGCTACACGCACATGACTATGAAAAAACACATCCTCTTTCTACTTCTTTTTGCTTTTGCGACAAAAGGATATGCGCAAGACGATCTTAAATACAACGTAGTAACTACTGCGGTCCCTATTCTATTGGTTAGTCCAGACTCCCGCGCCGGAGCAATGGGTGATGTTGGTGTAGCTTCTACTCCCGATGGCAACTCAAGTGCTTGGAATCCAGCTAAATTGGCCTTCTTAGAAGATAAAGAAGCAAATATGGCTTTGTCTTACACACCATGGATGTCGCGTCTCGTTCCAGATATCGACCTCGCGTATGTAAATTACTCTAAGGCGCTGAGTGATCGCCAAGGAATTGCAGCTTCTTTGAGGTATTTTTCTTTGGGTGAAATCAATTTTACCGACGACCGAGGCAACAGCTTAGGAACCTTCAATCCTTACGAGTTTTATTTTGATGTAGCATACGGTTTGAAATTGAGCGACCATTGGAGTGCAGGGACTGCACTGCGTTGGATTTATTCTGATATCGCCCAGGGGCAGGTTGTTCAAGGCCTTCAAACCAAGCCGGGTCAAAGTGGTGCTGCTGACCTTGGTTTCTACTACCAAGGCGATTTTACCAATATAAGTGGCGGTCGCCGTCAAGCGTTTTCAGCTGGCTTAGCCATCAGTAACCTTGGTGCCAAGATTGCATATTCGGAAAGTGGAAATTCAGATTTCTTGCCAACGAATTTTAAAATTGGCGGTGGTTACCACCTTGAGATCGACGATTACAACATGTTGTCTGTTTATCTTGACATTAACAGACTACTCGTGCCAACTCCGCCTCAATTAGGTACGGATGGTGAAATTATTGCCGGTGTTGACACGGATGATATGACACCTCTTATTGGCGCGGCACAAAGCTTTAATCCAGGTGCGAAACCAGGTGGTTTCACAGAGATGTTGCAGGAAAACATTTACAACTTTGGTCTTGAGTATCGTTACAACGATTTCTTGTTCGCAAGAGGCGGTTATCTAAATGAACACAAGCTCAAAGGAAACCGTCAATATGTAACCCTCGGGTTTGGGTTGGTTTACAATGTATTTAGCATTGATATGGCCTACCTTATTCCTGCAAGTCCTACGACGCGATCACCGTTAGAGAATACCCTTCGTTTCTCAATGGCGTTCAATATAGACGGCTTCTTAGCACAGTAAACCTTTCACAGCTTTTTCGGTTAGTTAAAACTAAAATCGCATTCTCTTTTGCTAGGTGCGGTTTTGGATTATTTTTGTCGCACTAAACACATCTGACAATGGCAAAAAAGCGCATTACAAAAGCGACCTACCTTAAGTGGTACGAGGACATGCTCTTCTGGAGAAAGTTTGAAGACATGTCGGCAGCATTGTACATCCAACAAAAAATTCGTGGATTCTTGCACTTGTATAATGGACAAGAGGCTGTTTTGGCCGGTTCAGCATTTGCAATGGAAAAAGGTGATAAGATGATCACTGCATACCGCAACCACGTTCAACCAATCGCTTTGGGTGAAGATCCAAGACGCATTATGGCGGAACTCATGGGTAAGGTAACAGGTACGTCACGTGGTAAGGGTGGTTCTATGCACATGTTCTCTCCGGAACTCGGATTCTGGGGCGGTCACGGTATCGTTGGTGGACAAATTCCACTAGGTGCTGGATTGGCTTTTGCAGATAAGTACAACGATAAAAAGAACGTTACCCTGACCTACATGGGTGATGGTGCAATCCGCCAGGGTTCTTGGCACGAAACTGCCAACCTAGCGATGTTGTGGCAATTGCCTGTAGTTTTCATTGTTGAGAATAACGGTTATGCTATGGGTACCTCGGTAGAGCGCACAGCGAACCACACCGACATCCACAAATTGGGTGAAGGTTATGAAATGCCAAACCGTGCGGTAGACGGAATGGATCCTATTGCGGTTTATGATGCCGTCCACGAAGCAATGGAGCGCGCACGTAAAGGCGATGGACCAACATTATTGGAGATTCGCACCTACCGTTACAAAGGACACTCAATGTCTGATCCTCAGAAATACAGAACCAAAGACGAGGTCGCAGAATACCAAGCAAAAGATCCTATCACACTTTGTTTGAATAAAATCAAGGAAAAGAAATGGGCGACCGACGCAGAGATAGAAGAAATCACTCAGCGTGTAAAGGATTTGGTGAAGGAATGTGTTGACTTCGCTGAAGCTAGTGACTTCCCAGATGCTTCTGAAGTATACCAAGGCGTATACGCTCAGGAAGATTACCCATTCATTAAAGACTAATAGGAATTATGGCTATTGTAATTAACATGCCGCGTCTCTCGGATACAATGACTGAGGGTGTTGTCGCAAAATGGCACAAAAGTGTAGGTGATAAAGTAAGCGAAGGCGATTTGCTTGCGGAAATCGAAACGGACAAAGCAACGATGGAATTCGAAGCATTCCCTGGTCAAGAGGGAACTCTTCTATACATCGGAACGGGTGAGGGAGAAATGTCACCTGTAGACACAGTTTTGGCTATTCTAGGTGATGAAGGCGAAGATATCGAATCGTTGAAAGGCGGTTCAGCTCCAGCAGCTGATGCTCCAGCAGAGGAAGCTGCCCCAGCGCCAGCTCCTGAAGCGGCTCCAGCTCCGGCACCTGCTGCAGCTCCAGCTCCAGCTCCAGCGGCTCCGTCACCAGCACCTGTTGCTGCTGCACCAGCAGACGGCTCAGTAAAAGCATCTCCACTTGCGAGAAAATTAGCAGCGGAGAAAGGCATCGATCTTGGCATGCTTCAAGGTTCAGGTGATAACGGTCGTATAGTTAAGCGAGATGTAGATTCGTTTAACCCGGCCTACCACACATCTGTACAACCGGGTGTAGCTGCCGCTCCTTCGGTTCCAGCAGGCGTAGAGAATTTTACGGATACACCCGTAAGTCAAATGAGAAAAGTGATTGCGAAGCGTTTGAGCGAAAGCAAGAACACGGCGCCTCACTTCTACATTACCATGGATATTGACATGGATAATGCAATTGCAGCAAGAAAAACCATGAATGCTGGAGGTGATGTGAAGATCAGCTTCAACGACTTAGTAGTAAAATCGTGTGCCCTAGCACTTAAGAAACACCCAGTAATTAACTCAGCTTGGATGGGCGATAGCATTCGTCAAAACGATCATGTACACATTGGGGTAGCAGTTGCTATTGAAGATGGCTTGTTGGTTCCTGTTTTACGCCATGCAGATCAGATGCCACTTTCAAGCATTAGTGCTAACGTTAAGGATCTTGCGGGTAAAGCAAAAGACAAAAAGCTTCAGCCGTCCGATTGGGAAGGCAATACATTCACTATTTCAAACCTAGGTATGTTCGGTGTCGAAGAGTTTACGGCTATCGTGAACCCGCCTGATGCAGCCATCCTAGCAGTAGGAGGTATTAAGCAAGTACCTGTAGTAAAAGACGGTGCTGTAGTGCCCGGTAATGTGATGAAGGTTACATTAAGCTGTGACCACCGAGTAATCGACGGTGCTTCAGGGGCAGCATTCTTACTATCTGTAAAAGCATTCTTGGAGAATCCAGTAACCATGCTGGTGTAATTTCCAGAAAGAAAAATAGAAACAGCCCGAACGAGAGTTCGGGCTGTTTTGTTATATATGTATAAATATTACGTCATGAAGAACATTTGGATTACCGGAGCATCAAGAGGTATTGGTTACAGTACTGCGCAATTATTCCTTGAGATGGGTCATAGAGTTATCATTCTTACCAGAAATACTCAGGCTGTTGAAGGACTTTCTGCCTTATATCCGGAGACCTTATATATATGTACGACGGATTTGTTGGCTTTGGAAAAGGCGGAATACCCGGATTACCCGGTTGACATACTTGTTAATAATGCAGGGGCATTAGTGAATAGGCCATTTAGTGATATCACTAAGGAAGATTTAATGAAAGTTTACGGTACTAATGTTTTTGGTCCAATTCAACTGATCCAAAATCTGATGCCTAAGTTTAGCTCAGACGCCCATATCGTCAATATAAGTTCCGTAGGTGGAGTTACAGGTAGTGTGAAATTCGCTGGATTGTCTGCTTACAGTTCTTCAAAAGGTGCGATGACCATACTTACAGAATGCCTTCAAGCTGAATTTGGCGACTCGACATCTTGGTCTTTTAACTGTTTAGCACTGGGTGCTGTGCAGACAGAAATGCTCGAAGAAGCATTTCCAGGGTACGTTGCACCCATCGATGCAGCGGCTATGGCTGCTTACATATGCGGCTTTGCGCTAAACAACCACCGTGTAATGCGAGGTAGAGTGGTAGAAGTTGCTATGTCAACTCCTTGATAATAAGGGGCTTTTAAAATTCTTTTAAAAAAACATTGGATTACGTTAGGTAATAGGAATTCCGTGTATACATTTGCGCCCGCTTCCGGAAGGAGGCACGTTCTTTTCTACTAAGCTTTCAACGGTAAAATCGCTTAACTGGTTGACTCACAGCAAAGAGAAAATTTGATTGTAAAAAAGATGATTTTTTGTTGCTAGAATTCAATGATAGCGTATCTTTGCCGTCCCAAGTTTAACAATTGAGGCGACTTGATTCTAACCAGTTTTCCAAAGCGAAAATTTTTTAGAAAAAAAACAAATTAAAGTTGCGGTATTAGAAAATACCTTCTTACATTTGCCGCCCCAATCGAGAGAAAGGGAAATTAAGAAACAAGTTCTTTACATATTGGTTTAAGAAACAAGGAATGCAAAAAACCTTGTCAATTATCCTTGAGTTAATAGCTAGGAAACAAACAACAACATTACAATGGAGAGTTTGATCCTGGCTCAGGATGAACGCTAGCGGCAGGCCTAACACATGCAAGTCGAGGGGTAACAGAAAAGCTTGCTTTTGCTGACGACCGGCGCACGGGTGCGTAACGCGTATGCAACCTACCTCATACTGGAGGATAGCCCCTGGAAACGGGGATTAATACTCCATAGTATCACAATTTCGCATGTTATTGTGATTAAAGTTTTTCGGTATGAGATGGGCATGCGTCCCATTAGCTTGTTGGTGAGGTAACGGCTCACCAAGGCAACGATGGGTAGGGGGCCTGAGAGGGTGGTCCCCCACACTGGTACTGAGACACGGACCAGACTCCTACGGGAGGCAGCAGTGAGGAATATTGGTCAATGGAGGAAACTCTGAACCAGCCATGCCGCGTGAAGGATGACGGCCCTATGGGTTGTAAACTTCTTTTATAGAGGAAGAAACTTGTCTACGTGTAGACAACTGACGGTACTCTACGAATAAGGATCGGC
>CATAPZ010000223.1:0-8020 GCA_949486955.1 Cryomorphaceae bacterium
CAATCGATTGAATGTCCTCGTTGGTTTCAGCGCTATTCAGGTTAAAGAAGCAACTGCTCACCACACCAAGCTCTTTAGAGGCGAACTCTAAAGGAACCAACGTATTTCTGAACGTCGGCGCTTCGGTATTTGAGGTAATGGCCGAAATGCGTTCTCGCGCAACGTTCATCCAGTGCGCTGCAGCAGGCATAAAATGTGCAGGCTCAATGGTATCAAAAGCCAAACTTCCAAAAGGAGTCTGAGGGAAATCTATTAGTGGATTCATACTGGTAAATCTTAGTGCTACTAAGATACGCAGGTCCTTACATTTACTACCTTTGATCGATGGCAAAAATGGAAGTGAATTGGACATTAACGGGAATGACCTGTGCAGGATGCGCGCACAGTGCAGCATCCATTGCTGAAGGCACTCCAGGTCTCGAAAATGTTGTGGTTCGCTATGCCAGCCATAGCTTCAAAGCCACGGTCGACCAAGAACTCTTGGACTTACCCGCTTTTAAAGCAAACCTCGCCAAAGCCGGGTACCAGCTTGAGAGCGAAAAAGTAGGCATGGAAATACAGTTCGATAGGCAACGAAAAGCATTGCGCAGACAAGCGTTAGAGCTTCTACTAGCCGTGCTGTTCGCGGGTCCATTGCTCTATTTAGGGATGAGCCATTCTACGGAAAGTCCTATGATCGCTCTTCAAGGATTATTAGCAGTAGTCCTCAGTGGTTATTTTGGCCGAAAAATTCATACAAAAGCCTTTGCACTCGCTAAGATGGGCGCGACCAATATGGACACCCTGGTGAGTTTGGGCAGTATTGTCGCCTTTGGGTATTCCTTGTTCAATCTCTTGAGCGGTAATCATGAGATCTATTTCGAAAGTGCCGGACTCATCATTGCCTTCATACTTATTGGTAAATACTTCGAACAACGGGGAAAATTGCAGAACAGTAAGGCCGTAGAAAGTCTCCTAGCACTTCAGCCCAAGGTAGCAACTAAGATGGTCGATGGACTTACCCTTAAAGTTGATGTTAGTACACTTGAAATAGATGAAGTGGTCCAAGTGAAACCAGGGGAGCAAATCCCAGTGGATGGTATTGTTGTTGAAGGAACCTCCAGCATCGACGAAAGCACCTTCACTGGTGAGCCATTGGCAGTCGCTAAAACCGCCGGGGCAGAGGTTTGGGCAGGCACTGTCAACGGAGAAGGTTTATTGCTTATTAAAGTAGTAAATACGGGGAAGGCCTCTGCCCTAGGCGGCATCATTGAAGCTGTTCTCCAGGCGCAAGAACAAGAAACTTCCATTGAGAAATTAACCGATCGCATTTCGAAGATTTTCGTGCCAAGTATTTTGATATTGAGTGTTATTGTAGGGGTAGCCTGGGCTCTGATAGGAGAGCCATTGAGTATAGTATTTGCCATCAATGTGCTGGTTATTGCCTGTCCTTGTGCCCTTGGACTTGCGACTCCTCTAGCTGTTGTAGCAGCCACTGGTAAAGCAGCGAGAAAAGGAATGCTCGTTCGCAATGCGAGTGCATTGGAATTGGCCCATAAGGTAGACCACATTTTATGGGACAAAACAGGTACTTTAACTATAGGCAAGCCCACAGTTGTTGCCATTTCTGGGGATGTGGCCAATTTTAAAAATACACTTATCGCCCTGAACCAAGGCGGGTCACATCCATTGAACGAAGGCATGAAACAACACTTCGGTTTTCAAGGAGGATTGCCGAAAGTGAGAAGATTAAAGGCCTTGCCCGGTAAAGGGATCCAAGGGAAAATAGACGGCAATGTATACCACTTAGGTTCGCCATCATGGTGTGAAGAAATCACCGGTCAAAAAGTCGCTACTGAGAAAACCACCGCAGTACTCTTTGATGAAACTAATGTCCTGATTACGGTATTGTTTGATGATGTATTGGCAACAGGTGCAGTTGATATTATACAGCATACAAATACACTCGGCATCTACAATGTATTGCTCTCCGGGGATAAAACCCCGGTGGTTGAAGCACTAGGACAAAAACTGGGATTACAAGAGAGCTTTGGTGAAATGATGCCCATAGAAAAAGTCGAAAAAGTACAAGCCTTTAGAAGCAAGGGTACCGTTTTGATGATAGGCGATGGTATTAATGATACCGCGGCGCTGAGCGCCGCGGATGTAGGCCTGAGTTTCGCGGCCGCTACCGCGGCCGCGCAGCAGAGTGCTGATGTTGTACTGATGCGCGATGGTGTACTTGGGTTGAAACGGTACTTCGCTTTGGCTGCACAGTTCAGACAAACCTTACGAGGTAACCTCATTTGGGCCTTTGGCTACAATGTTGTCGCCATTCCTTTAGCGGCTGGCTTGCTCTACCCTACATTTGGCATTAAATTGACCCCGATGATCGCAAGTATTGCCATGAGCATAAGCAGTATTGGTGTTGTGATGAACAGCTTAAGAATGCATATAAAACCCCTGAAATAATGACCATAGATACTAAAATCAATTGCGGCGGATGTATCGCCAAAGTCCAAGGAGATTTGAATGAATTGCTCGGAGAAGGCAATTGGTCCGTAGATACTTCGTTACCCAATAAACCATTGACGTTTTCAGACGAAGCAGATGTCGAAGAAGTCATGGACGTACTGGACGAATTCAACATGAACGTATAAATGAATGTTGCCCTCATCTCAAGAGCTACGCTGTACAAGCAACCTGGCGGTGATACTGTTCAGGTCGAACGTACGGCAGATGGACTGAGAGCGCTAGGGCATGAAGTACATATTGTTCTCACAGGACAACCTCTACCGAAAGAAGTAGAACTTATCCATGGTTTTAACCTCGGAAGGCCGGCAGATCTATTGCCCTATTTCAAATCGTTCAAGGGCAGAAAAGTCCTAAGTACCATTTTTGTGGACTACAGCCTTGCAGATAAAAAGCGTGCTCCAATGGCTTATGCACTCCTGGGTGGACATGGCATGGAGTGGCTAAAGACCATTTTACGTGGGTTAAACGGTAGCGACCGTATGCCAAGTATCGGCTACCTCTTTGCAGGACAACGCCGCAGTATGAAGCGCTTGCTCGCTCTAAGCGATCGGGTCATCACTTCATCCATGAGCGAATACGAGCGTATTGCTGCTTGGAGCGGCTTAGGAGGGAAAGGACTACGCGATCAACACCAGCTGATTCCCTTGGGGATTAACGAGGATTTTCTTCAATCGACCAATAAGCAGGAAGTTCGAGCCGGACTTCTTATGGTGGGTCGACTGGAATACCTGAAGAATCAAAAAACCATTATCGAATGGGCGAGTGAACGCAACTGGCCCCTGACGGTCGTAGGTGATGCCAACGTGAATCAACAGGACTACTACCAGGCATGTGTTGCTACTGCAGGACCGACCGTTACATTTTTGCCCTACACTAATACCGACGACATCATCCGTTTGATGGACGAGCACCATTGCTTAGTCATTCCTTCACTTTTTGAAACCTACAGCCTGGTCGGTTGGGAGGGCGCAGCGAGAGGGATGGCCGTTGTTGCGAATAAAGCGGCTGATATGAGTGAGACCTTAGAACCTGTGGCGGAATTGGTCCCTATTGAGAACAAGGAAGCTTTCATCGAGGCGATAGAAACCGGGTTAAAAAGACATAAAAAATCCCAAGTGCCGTTTACAAACTTCACTTGGGATGCTATAGTTAACCGAATCGTAAGCGCTTATCGCTGATTCGCCATTTCTTTCTCAAAAGTTTCTTTGAACTTTTCGTAGTTGTAATCCACCATGATCTTCTCGTTTTTAGAGAGTGCCTTGTAATAATTCTTTACAATTTTATCCCCGTCGAGCTCAATGGCAATGTAGTACTTGAACTTATCCGTTTTCTCCACCTTCATTAGGCGGTCACACACTACGAGTACACCACTTAACTCTTGGTCAATCACTGTGCGAGCATTTTCTTCAAAACGCTCCAATACCTCTTCTACATTGTTGACCTCCATGCTCTTCACGTAGTTGTCACCAACAACCTTCATCGTGGTGCTAATCATACCTGCAAGGTCAGTTTTGGCATTGCTCATGGCTTTCTTTTTGGCCACGTTCATATCCATACTCTCACCAAAGCTGTAAACACGGAAGGTCTTGCGGTCGCTCTTGAATTCAGAACACGGCAATACTAGTTCAGTTTCGCCTTTCGGCGCTTTTGTTTTTGAACCACAGCTTGACAACATCAAACCTGAAGCGGCTAGGGCGATAAGTAATCCTCTTGCTTTCATAACAATACTTTTTAAGGTGTAAGGAAGGTACGGAACCTCAAGGTGTTTATTCCAAAGGCCGTGCCAAAATTTCTACCACTTGCCGCGGTCGGCCAATTTCTCTCGCTCCTCCTCAAAGAAATTCAAGCACTTTTCCACTTGCTTGTCGATGTTTTTGATACGGTGAACGGTGTGGCAGATGGTACGTTTTCTTCCGTCGGTGAGTTTACTCCAAACGCGAGCGACAATCTCGTCTTGCTCGAGGAGTACCTCTACGACTTCGGGGATTTCCACACCCAAGGGATTAGGATCCAAATAAATGATGACTGAAATCGCCTGGCCTTGTTCATAGGTATGTCCGTTAAGCTTTGTCTTACCAATCATTGAGAAGTACTTCCCCCCTCCAAAGCTTTGAATACCAGCTTGTACTTGGATATTGCCGTCGTCAATGTCCAGGATGATCCGTGTCTTACTCTTTTTTGGAAAAGTATCTACCAACGCTTTGTCATAGAGTACGCATCGGTAACCTCCGCGCATCGGATCGAGCATCTCTAGAAAAGTATTAAAGCGGGCCAATTCCTCCATTACCAAGGCGAGGTAAAAGCGGTATCCTCCAAAAATTGAGGATCGCTTAAGGTTTTCATAAAGTCAATCAAACCTTGCTTCTGAGCCTCGGACCAATTTCGACCTACCCCAGCAGCCTTCATGTTTGGATCGAGAGTCGGCGAAGGATGACCGCCCATGTTGTAAAATTCAACGACCTCAACAAGGGTTTGAAATCTTCCATCGTGCATGTAGGGGAATGAATATTCTACATTGCGCAGCGAAGGCACTTTGAATTTACCTCTATCGTTAGGATTACCGGTTACACCCTCACGGCCATCTCCTACTTCATGCGTACTATCGAGGCCATTATTAGAGAACTGCAACAACCCAAAAGCACCCATCTGGTAGCCGGATGTAGCTGCGCCATGGCAGTGGAAGCAATCCCCCTGTTCGTTATTGAAGATGTCAAAGCCCAACTGTTCACTCGGGGTGAATTGGTAGTTGCCCTCAACGTACTGATCAAATTTCGAAGTTCCGCTGATGATCGTACGTATGTATTGAGCTAAGGCCTTTGCAATTCCGTCCTCTGTTATTTCTTCCGACCCGTATGCCTTATCGAACAGTTCAAGGTAAGTGGCGTCTTGTTCCAGCTTTTCGATGATGCTTGCAAAATCTGCATGCATCTCGATCGGGTTTAAAATGGGGTCTTTGACTTGGTCTTCGAGAGTAGATGTTCTTCCGTCCCAGAAATAAAGCTGCTGCCATGCAATGTTAGAGAGGACCATGGCGTTCACATCGCCCAGTAGGCCATCTATTCCAGTGCTGAATCTAAACGGCTCTGCAAAATTACTCTCCTGCATGTGGCAACTATTACAGCTCTGAGAATTATCGCCCGAAAGTCGCTCGTCAAAGAACAGATGTCGACCTAAACGCACTCCTTCTTCTGTCATTTCATTTGAAGGTGGAATGGCTGGCGCTGGAAAATGGCTTGGATAATTTAGGGTATAGGGCGTGGGTTCGTGTTTCGACCGAAATCGATCACAGCCTTGAACAATCAAAGCGCTCAACAACACTATCCATACCTTACTCTTCACTTTCTGTTTCCCAGTTGCTTGTTGTGGTATAACTCTCAAACTTACGGATCACCTCCGCCATGTCTTCAGGTATAACAGTTTCAAATTCCATCAGTTCACCGGTTGAAGGATGCACAAAGCCGAGCTTTTTTGCATGGAGGGCATGTCGCGGACACGCTTTAAAACAATTTGTAATGAACTGCTTGTACTTCGAGAAGGCAGTGCCTTTCAAAATCTTATCACCTCCATAGCGCTCGTCATTGAAAAGTGGATGTCCCAAATAGCGCATATGTGCACGAATTTGGTGTGTACGTCCAGTCTCCAATCGGCAACTAATTAAAGTTACATAACCAAAACGTTGTAGCACCTTGTAATGAGTAACCGCATGCTTTCCTTCAGATCCATCGGGGAAAACAGCCATCTGCAGTCGGTCTTTCACGCTGCGACCAATGTGGCCTTCAATCGTACCTTCTTCTTCTACTACGTTTCCCCATACTAAGGCAACATATTCCCGAGAGGTAGTACGGTCAAAAAACTGCTTTGCCAAATGCGCCATGCCAAGCTCTGAGGCTGCGGCAACCATGACGCCCGAGGTGTTTTTATCTAACCTGTGCACTAATCCAGGACGCTCCTCACCTTGCTTACCTACAGGTAGATTCTCTGCTAGATGAGCGAGACCGTGTACCAAGGTACCGTTGTAATTTCCGTGACCTGGGTGGCAGACCAAACCCTGCTGCTTATTGATCACAATAACGTGCTCGTCGCGGTAAAGAATATCGAGGTCCAATTCCTGAGGCACAATCGTAGAATCTCTTGGCGGTTCATTTAAGACCACCTCAACGGTATCCCCTGCCTTGACTTTATAATTGCTCTTGACCGGGTTGCCATTGACATGAACGGCCTTTGCTTCCGCTGCCTTCTGAATGCGCGAACGGCTGGTATCGAACAAAAAATTCGTCAGAAACTTATCGACTCGCAACGGTCCCTGTCCCGCGTCGGCTACAAACCTGTGGTGTACGTATAATTCGTCTTTTTCTTCTTGCTCACTCATCAGGACCGTATTTTAAAGCTTAATCCATTTGACCTGAGCAACACCCTGCGCAGTTCGAAGAGATAAAATATATAAACCTGCATCAAGGTGATGCAGCTCGAGGTGTTCATATCCCTCAACACGACCCGCGGCAACCGTAGCACCGGTGAGGGTCCTTAAAACATAGTGCGCCGAAGGCGACTCTATACTTAAGCTGCCAGAAGAAGGGTTCGGATATACATTGAAATCTTGGACCAATTCCTCCACGATCATATCCGTTGGGGAATAACGGAAGTACGGTCGCATCATCGCAACACCGGACTCTAGACTCTGGTACCAATTAAATCCATCCCCATAATATCTGGGCATTCCTGAAGGTAAAGTGCGCTCCTGATCCAGACCTAAATACATGGGATTCGAAGAAGTACAGATATATCCTATCCAAACTTCAGCATATGCATTCAAACTAATGCTTGAGTCCAACTCGTAAGGCATCATATCTCCGCGGTAATATCCCGTGAACGGACGGTACAAACTATCACTCATGTACAAGATATTTCCCGGTCCATCCCCACTATCAGCGGGTGCCCATACAGCCATGCGAAAAGTGCTCGTATACTCCTCACCGGCATCGACGAAATTAAAAAACATCCCCTTTAGGGTATCTGAGCCGCCAAGCCCGCCAACCTTGAATTTCTGTGCTACTCGACCGCCAATAACGTTTTGAACAGCATACGCACGCTCGGCGGTGCCGTCGTCCAAAGCTAAATAGTTATCTAGGGTCAATTCACCTCGAACGGTATCGTTAGAACGGAAACCTGCCGCCGAACCGTCAAACCACACCTTAGTGGAGACCCTAGTTGGGCCACTGAAAGAGGTCATTGCTGCAGTGGGGATGCTAACATTAAACGTCTGGTCTTGGTTGTGTTGTGTATTTGTGATTACCGGCACTGCAGTAGTTTGTTGAACTAGAGTACCGTTTTCTTCCCAGCGGAATTGGCCAAGGTTCAAACTCCACCCTCCAGAAGGTACAGCACCGTTTCTGCGGTAAATAAACTCCAATGTAGAGGGACGATTTGCCACACTGCTGGCATTGCTTACCCACCAGGGCCAGCTTGTATAGGCTCCAGAACCAATAATAAGCGGATGCGCGCGAGC
>CATAPZ010000224.1:0-3739 GCA_949486955.1 Cryomorphaceae bacterium
AACTTAGCGATGGTGCGTGCCATTAACGTCTTTCCTGTCCCGGTGTTTCCTACCAGAACAATATTGGATTTATCGACATCCGGCGCATCCTTGAGGGGAACCAAACCAATACGCTTATAATGATTATATACGGCTACAGCAAGCGTGCGCTTGGCAGACTCTTGACCAATAATGTATTCGTCGAGGTGCGCTTTGATTTGCTTTGGGGTGAAGTCAAACTCTGGCTTTGCAGCGACATCCAATGGATTAGTCTGCGGCTTTTCACCGAGTTCAGCGTGAAGGATACCACCCGCTTGGCCAACGCAACGGTCACAGATGTGGGCATCCACACCAGCAATCATCATCTCTGCCTCATCCTTACTGCGTCCGCAGAAGGAACAGTGGATGTTCTTCTCTTCGCTCATTACTTCGCTTGATTCTTGCCGAGCAAAATTTCGTCAACCATACCGTAGTCTTTCGCCTCTTGCGAAGTCATCCAGTAATCGCGGTCAGAATCTGCCTCTACTTTATCGAAAGGCTGACCACTGTGGTGAGAAATGATAGAATACAACTCCTTCTTCAGCTTGAGGATCTCCTGCAAGGTAATTTCCATATCTGAAGCTTGTCCTTGAGCACCACCCATCGGCTGGTGGATCATGATACGGCTGTGCTTCAGCGCTGAACGCTTCCCCTCTGCACCTGCACACATCAGTACAGCTCCCATTGAAGCAGCCATACCTGTACAGATGGTTGCAACATCTGGGTTAACCACCTGCATGGTGTCATAGATGCCTAGTCCTGCATACACAGAACCGCCGGGTGAGTTGATGTATATCTGAATGTCCTTCTTCGCATCAGCACTCTCTAAAAAGAGCAACTGTGCTTGGACAATGTTTGCTACCTGATCGTTGATACCTGTTCCCAAGAAAATGATGCGATCCATCATCAAACGCGAGAACACGTCCATCTGTGCAACATTCATTTGACGCTCCTCAATGATGTAAGGCGTCAACGATGCGTCTACGTACTGATCAACATACATGCTCTGAATACCGGCATGCTTGGTAGCGTACTTTTTAAATTCTTTTCCTAAATCCATGAATCAAAGTTGGTTTGAAGGTTAAGACAATTCCCTTAGATTTTGTTCTAAGTTATGCCTTTTCTGTGACCAATTTTATGAATTCATCATAAGTCACCTCTTTCTCATCAACTTTAAATGACTCTTTATAGTGTGCTAGCAGCTTCGCGTTATATACTTGGTCGCTGATACGACGAACTTCTTCTTCGTTTTTAAGTGCGTTTTCCGCAATGCCTTTCAACATCTCATCGTCCATCACTTGCTGACCGTACTGTTGGAACTGTGCTTTCACCATACCCACAGTGTGGTCTAGAAGATCTTCGCGGCTCACCTTAATCTCAGCAGCAGTGATTACTGCGTTCTCGATCAACTGGTAACGCAATCCTTTCTCTGTTTTTTCCCAATCAGCCTCTACCTCTTCAGCAGTCAATGGCTTCTCGCCTGAAGTCTGCATCCACTTTTTCAAAAATGCGATAGGAAGGTCAAATTTGGTCTTATCGAGCAAGTACTCTGCAACATTATTCAAGAAGTACTGATCCGATTCGTTTTGGTACATGCGCTCCGCTTCCTCTTTCATGCGAGCACGCATTTCTTCTTCCGAAGTCACCGCACCTTCACCGTATACCTTGTCGAAGAACTCTTGGTTCAACTCTGCAGGCTCCATACGGCTGATGTTTGTTAGTTTGAATTCGAAAGATCCGGTCGAAGCTTCCAACTGAGCATCAGTTACTCCGAGCAATCCTGCTACGTTATAATCCTTACCAAACGACTTCTTCGCATCGAATGCGATGGTGCTGCCCATGGATGATTTGGCCAATTCACCCTGCGCTTTCTTCGTCTTCAAATTGGTTCCCAAGAACTGTGCATCTTCCTTAACGATACCGCCTTCTACAGCTGCACCATCAGCATCTACCTCAGTAAACGAACCGTGGAACATATCATCAGCCGCTGGCTTTTCTGGAGTAGACATCTTGCCGTAACGACCGCGGATATCTTCCATGTATGTATCGAGCACCTTGCCGTCTGCAACGACCTTAACGCCTTTGACCTTATTCTTTTTCGTGATTTTAACATCAACCTCTGGACTCAAGCCTAGCTCGAAACCAAAGTTGTATGTTCCTGGAGTATCGAAATCTAGTTCCTCTTGCTCTACTGGAAGTGGGTTACCTAGAATGTTCAACTTTTCCTCTTGGATGTAGTTGTAGATTGAATCTTGAAGCATCTTGTTGATCTCATCAATCAATACCGCTTTACCGTACTGCTTCTTGATCAAACCCATCGGCACTTTACCTGGACGGAATCCTGGAATGTTAGCGCTCTTGCGGTAATTCTGTAGCACAGAGTTCACGTTGTCCTGGTAATCTTCAGGAGTGATTTCAATGTTTACCATTAGGTTTAGTGCATCTACTTCGTTCTTGCTAATGTTCATCTGCTTTCAATTAGATTAAATACATCCTTGTAATGAGGGGTGCAAAGGTACTAACAATTTGTGGTTTATGGCGTTATATAATGGAATGGGCTTTTGTATTCCTTTAACGGTTTCAGTGTGGTCCAATTCATTTAACATCGTACCTTGTCATTTCCTATGTATTCCAAGCTTATGCAGCGTAAAAACCTCAAATACCTCTTGCCACTTTTGGGTGTGGCCCTAATCATTTTTGGATTCAACAAATACGGCACAGAAGAAGATAAAGAAGCTGTGATTTTCGCCCTAGTTCGTGACGCATTGACCAATGTGCACTTACAGCCTAAGGAAATGAACGACGCGCTGAGTGCGGAGATCTTCGACGCTTACATAGAGGCTATAGACTACAACAAACTGTTTTTGACGAAGGCAGAAGTGGATGAATTGGCCAAAGACAGAAATAATCTAGACCAAGCTTTTTACACGACCAACACTGCTTTTTTTGACAAGAGTTACGGCCTAATCATCCAAGGCATTGATCGTTCGAAGGAGATTTACACGCGCCTACTATCAAAACCCTTCGATTACACTGAGGATGAAAGCATTTATTCCGACGCTGAAGAGCGCCCATTCGCGAGCGACGTTGCAGCACTAGAGAACAGCTGGAAGCAACACCTGAAATGGCGCATCCTTAACCGTATCTACGAAAAAGACAATGCCCAAAAAGAGGATGCTGAAACCGACGAAGCGGTCGAACTCAAAGATTTTGCGACGCTTGAAAAAGAAGCGCGCGAGAAGGAATTGGAACTTCAAGAAGAATGGTACGAAGATTTGATGGACGTCAGCCGTATTGAATGGTTCGGGATGTACATGAATGCCTATTGTGAAACATTTGACCCACACACCAGCTACTTGGCGCCTCAGCAAAACGAGAACTTTGAGCTGAGCATGACGGGGCAGTTTGAAGGAATTGGCGCCCAACTAAAACAAGAAGGCGATTACATCGGTATTGAACGCATTATTGCAGGGTCAGCCTGTTGGAGACAGGGTGATCTAGAGGTGGGCGACCGCATCATTGCCGTGGCTCAGGGCAGCGAAGAACCCGTAGACGTGATCGGCTATAAAGTACGTGAGGCCATTAAGCTCATTCGTGGTAAAAAAGGCTCCGAAGTGCGCCTAACGGTAAAGAAGAAGGACGGCTCTCGTCAAATTATCCCTATCATTCGCGACGTCGTGGAGATCGAAAGCACCTTTGCTCGAAGCGCAGTGTTGGACGG
>CATAPZ010000225.1:0-2352 GCA_949486955.1 Cryomorphaceae bacterium
CTGAAAATTCAATGGGGCAATGGACCGCTGAAGGCTACAGCACACCGTTTCAATCGGGCGTAGGTGGTCAAAGCATCCAAGACATTTCAACGACGGCTAATTGGCTTATTATCACCAGAGAATTTAATGTGTTGGCACGTGAATCCACTGCGAAAAACACCTTTGGCGACTCCCTAAATATTTCAAGCGCCCTTTTCGCGCAAGGTGTATTACGCCCCATCGCTGCCGTGCAACACAAAGCCGACGGCTCTATCTACATCGGAAACTTTAAAACCGGGCTCATCCGCGTACGGGATGGTAGTAAGGTGAAAAGGTTCTTACCGCCTTCGCCCTACAGCGATCGTTCGTACAAGGTCATTGGCTACGGGCAGGGTAGAAACTTCACCTACTCGAACTCCACTGAACCAGGAGGTCCCGAGAGCTTTGGCGGCGTCATCCTCGCTCCAGGTGCACTCACCGACCTCTGGACAAAAACCTTCGTTGCCGATGGTGCCAGTGTGTATTCGGGTCAAGATTGGACCAATTTCGGCTATGAAAAACTCTACAGCGCCACAGACATTGTGGATGCGGCATTCAAGATATCAGCCACTGGGGCCAGTGAACTTTACCTAAGCTCTTGGGGCAAGGGACTTATCAAACTCGAGGGAATGAGCGACCCATCTTTCGCCGATACCGTCGCCTTCTATGGCACCACAAATACCGGTGGTGTATTAAAAGGGGTTGGTGGTAATGCTAGCGACCTTCGCACCGGCGGCATTACCTTCGACGAAAACGGCACCCTTTGGGGCGTACAGTCCTTAGTGAGCACGCCGCTTTACAGCATAGACGAAGAGGGCAACTTTAGTGCCTATTCGTTGAGCCCTGGGGCAGATGCCGTGGCCTTAAAAGACGTTATAGCCAAAGACGGTATGGTTTTTATCCAGAGCAGGACGAACGGCTTGTACGGCTATTCGGAAAACGGTGGTGTCGGCATTAAGCGTCAGGTGAGCTCAGGGGTTGGGAACGGGAACCTTCCTTCAGATAAGGTACTGAGCATGGCCTTTGATAACGACGGCGAGCTTTGGATAGGTACCGATGAAGGATTGGTGGTTTTATACAGCCCAGAAAATGTATTTGACGGCACAGGCAACAGGGATGCACGACCTATTCTTTTTGAAGAGGAAGGGGTCGTTCAGAAATTGCTTGGCGAAAATCCAGTGAGCGCCATTCATGTGGACGGCGGCAATCAAAAGTGGCTCGGTACTCGAGGTGCAGGCCTCTTCTTGGTCAGCCCGGACGGGTTAAGAACCATTCATCAGTTCACCGCGGAAAACAGCCCGCTGTTGAGCAATACTATTCTAAGCATAGCTACAGATCCTACGACCGGTGAAGTGTTGATTGCCACCGATGCGGGATTGATCGGGTTTAGAGGCGATGCCACGCCGGGATACAACGGCTACTACCCGGAATTACACATCTACCCCAACCCGGTTCGACCTGGCTACGAGGGGCCTATTTTCATCCAAGGAAACAGCGAGGACGCAAGAATTAAGGTGACGGACGTGAGTGGCGCCTTGGTCTACGACATGGAGGCTGCCGGTGGACAGGCGCAATGGGACGGGACAAAATTGGACGGTCATCCGGTAGCATCTGGTGTATATATCATCTACGCCACAGACGATTTAGGAGAAGTAACGGCACAAGGAAAAGTTCTTATCGTACGTTAATAGTGCGGCGGACAAAAGGCTATTTTTGAACTATGGCAAAGCAACAAAAAGAAGGCGCAAAGCGTAAGTACACCAAACAAGTGGTTTGGTCATTGGTCATTTTAACCGGTCCTGTTTGGGGGTTGGCGCTGGCCTTGTACTTGACCTCTTTGGGTGCCTTTGGAAAATTGCCCTCGATCGAACAGATTGCGAATCCAGATACCAAATTAGCCACTGAAATCATTACAGAGGACGGTGAAGTTTTGGGGACCTTTTTTCGTGAAAACAGAACTGCTGCTACCTATGATGAGATCTCCCCGAACCTCATCAATGCCTTAGTCGCTACCGAAGACGAACGCTTTTTTGAGCACAGTGGTATTGATGCGCGCGCGTTGGCACGTGCACTTTCAGGTCTGGGTCGAAAAGGCGGTGGGTCTACACTGACCCAACAGCTCGCGAAGATGCAGTTCAACGACCCTGCACGAAACATTGTGGAGCGTATTGGTCAGAAATTGGGCGAATGGATCATTGCTGCACAGCTCGAAAGGATGTACACCAAGGAAGAAATCATCGCCCTGTACCTCAACGAATTTGACTTCCTCTACCAAGCAGTTGGGATCAACTCTGCAGCCCGAGTGTACTTCAACAAGAAACCTATTGACCTTCA
>CATAPZ010000226.1:0-6906 GCA_949486955.1 Cryomorphaceae bacterium
CCTGCAGTGAAGCCTGCTGTAAAGGCTGAAACTAAATCGGCCGTAAAGCAAGCCCCGAAGCAAAGACCGAAGCCTGCTCCGAAGCCCGTAGTTCCCAAAAGAGATCAAGAAAGCCTAGATCATTTGCCCGAAAGTGTGCGTAATGCCATTTTGAGGTCTAGGGCGCTGACGAAAGGAGAATCGGCCCCGCAGAAGAAGGAAACTCCCAATTCGAAACCCGCGAAGACTGAGCAAAAGTCTGAAAATCAAGCGCCACTTGTTGCAGAGACTAAGGCGAAAGCGCAGCCGAAAAAGGAAACGGAGGCACCTGTAAGTAAAGTGGAGAAGCCGGTGAACAAAGTGGCTCCTAAAGCGGAGAAGCTGCCAGTAAAAGAGTCTACACCAGAAAAAGTGAGTCCTCCTGCTGTTAAAGAGGACGCTGTGAAAGCGGATGAAGACATTCGCGTAATGCCGTTTAGCGAAAAAGCTTCATTCTTGGAATGGCTGAATGCCGATCATAGCGTACCAGTAACCACCATCGACAACAAGCAAGGGTTTGCCAGCATTGAGGTTGTTCCTGACCAAGGTGGTTCACAAGATCAGGGCAACGAAATACGCAAAATCATACAGGAGCTCCCGAAATTTGAAGTGGAGTCTTCCAACGGTAGAATCAACGTATTTACGCTTGAAGCAGATGCCGAAGGAAAGTTTGTAACGGAAACATTAGCAGAGATTTACTTCGGACAGCGTTTATTTGACAAGGCGATCAAAGCCTACGAGATTTTAAGTTTGAAATACCCGGAAAAAAGTAGTTTCTTTGCCGACCGAATAAGAGCAATTAAGAAAGAAAAGAACTCATGACAGCACTATTCTCTATCCTTATCGTAGTTATCTCAGTACTACTTGTTTTGGTGATTCTCGTACAGAATCCTAAAGGCGGTGGTTTGAGCTCAGCTTTTGGTGGCGACAGCCCTCAGATGTTGGGTGGTGTTAAAAAGACAACAGACTTCCTAGACAAAGCGACTTGGGGTTTGGTTATTGGTCTTTTTGTGTTGGTGATCGCTATGAACATGAGCGGTGGTGAGGCAGTAGAGGAAGAGGATACCTTGTTGCGTGATCAAGTAGAGAACGCTGTTCCTTTCCAACCTGCAGTTCCTGCACCAGCTGCAGATGCACCAGTAGAGAACATGCCAGTAGAAGGTATGCCTGAGAGTGTTGAAGAATAAGAAGTTCTAAGAAATAGTTGAGCCCGAATGGTCCTGCCGTTCGGGCTTTTTTTATCTTCCAAAACTGACAATTCTTCGTTTAGTAGGGTCGGGTTTGGTGTCAGAGTGGCACTAAAACTGAATTGGCACAAAATTTCGAGTAGGAAGAGCGACAAACATTAAAAACTCAAATCATGGCAGATTTAAACATTCGTCCGTTAGCTGACCGAGTAATCATTGAACCGGCAGCTGCTGAAACAAAGACAGCTTCGGGAATTATTATTCCTGATACTGCACAAGAAAAACCTCAGAGAGGTACTGTTGTGGCTGTAGGCCCAGGTAAAAAAGACGAGCCTATGACGGTGAGCGTCGGCGATGCGGTATTGTACGGCAAGTACAGCGGTACCGAATTCAAGTATGAAGGCGGTGATTACCTCATCATGCGTGAAGCGGATATTATGGCAATTGTTTAATCCTAACTGATAAAAAAGAATAGACATGGCAAAAGAAATTTCATTTGACGTAGATGCAAGAAACAGCCTCAAAGCAGGTGTTGATGCATTGGCAAACGCTGTGAAGGTAACGTTGGGTCCTAAAGGGCGTAATGTGATCATCGAAAAGGCATTTGGTGCGCCACACGTAACTAAGGATGGTGTATCGGTAGCTAAAGAAATCGAGTTAGAAGACAAACTCGAGAACTTGGGTGCTCAGATGGTGAAAGAAGTGGCTTCAAAAACTGCGGATATCGCGGGTGATGGTACAACTACCGCTACGGTATTGGCACAGGCTATCTACCACCACGGGTTGAAAAACGTGGCTGCAGGTGCGAATCCAATGGACCTAAAGCGCGGTATTGAAAAGGCCGTGAATGAATTGGTTAGTGAGTTGAAAAGCTTGAGCCAAGAAGTAGGCGACGATAATAGTAAGATTGAGCAAGTTGCTTCAGTTTCTGCGAATAATGACAACTCTATTGGGTCTTTGATCGCAAAGGCTATGGCGAAAGTGAAGAACGAAGGTGTAATTACTGTAGAAGAAGCGAAGGGTACCGAAACGTACGTTGATGTGGTGGAAGGTATGCAGTTCGATCGCGGCTATTTGAGCCCGTACTTCACGACTAATACTGAGAAGATGGTTGCGGAGCTAGAGAACCCATACATATTGATCTACGACAAGAAGGTGAGCTCTATGAAGGAGTTGTTGCCAATTCTTGAGCCTGCGGCTCAAAGTGGTCGCCCACTGCTCATTATCGCTGAAGATGTAGACGGCGAAGCGCTTGCTACATTGGTAGTAAACCGCATCCGTGGCTCGCTCAAAATTGCTGCAGTGAAGGCGCCAGGCTTTGGCGACCGTCGCAAGGCGATGCTAGAAGATATCGCAATCCTAACCGGTGGTCAGGTAGTGAGCGAAGAGCGCGGAATGACCCTGGAAGGTGCTACCCTAGATATGTTGGGTACGGCCGAGAAAGTGACCATTGACAAAGACAACACAACCATCGTCAATGGTGCAGGAGAGGGAGAAGCGATCGCAGCACGCGTTGCTCAAATCAAAGCACAAATTGAAAACACAACATCAGATTACGACCGCGAGAAGTTGCAAGAGCGCTTGGCTAAACTAGCAGGTGGTGTAGCTGTACTTTATGTAGGAGCGGCTTCTGAGGTTGAGATGAAAGAAAAGAAAGACCGTGTAGACGATGCACTGGCAGCGACTAAAGCGGCAGTTGAAGAAGGTTTTGTTCCTGGAGGTGGTGTAGCGCTCGTTCGTGTAAGCTCTGTTTTGGAAAGCTTACAGGGCGAAAACGAAGACCAAACTACTGGTATTCAGATTGTAGCAAAAGCTATCGAAGAGCCACTTCGTCAGATTGTACACAACGCAGGTCTTGAAGGTTCTGTAGTAGTGAGCAAGGTGAAAGAAGGTAAGGATGACTTCGGATTCAACGCGAAGACAGATACCTATGAGAGCATGTACGAGGCGGGTGTTATTGACCCAACTAAAGTGACTCGTGTAGCCCTCGAAAATGCTGCTTCTGTAGCAGGTCTATTGTTGACCACGGAAGCGACCATCACTGAGATTCCTAAGGATGAACCAGCAATGCCTGCTCCAGGAATGGGCGGCGGAATGGGAATGATGTAATTCTCAGTATTTAGCTAGAAATAGAAAGCCACCCTTTTTGAGGGTGGCTTTTTTCATTTGGTAAAGGCTTCTAAATACTTCGCGATGTACTGTTCGCGGTGCTTGTACTTGTATTGCATCACGTATCGTGGATGCTCCAGGGGTACGAGCTCAGGAGTGAAGTTGTATTCCTTGTTGAGCTTCTGCAGGAACTTTAGATTCTTCCCGGTACCAAAAACAATGATGCGTTCATTTTTCCCGGCCAATTCAATCTGCTTCTTAATCTGCTTGAGCAAATACGGTGCTAATGCATTGGAAAAGCTGGCACGGTCGTAGTAATTAAAATTGACCCAATTGCCGTTTTTATTGACCACAAATCCGAGTGGGCAAACAGATCCAATGAAAAACTCATTGTAAAACTTCTCAGGACCTCCGAAGGCGTTAATGGCCTCATATACGAAGACCGAACTAGGCTCGTGGGTTGAAAAGCTTTCAAATGGAATGCCGCATTGGATCAATCGCTTCGTATCGGTAAAAGGAATGCCTGTGGCGCCGGCGCCGAGGCGACCTGGATTGATGCCTAGGATGAGGTTACGGGGAGTGTCGTCGCTGTAAAATTTATGGTAGAACGCGCTTAGTGCTCGCTCTTGCTCAGGGCTTGCCCCCTCGAAAGGATTGAGTACTTCTAGATCTGCATCAAGGTATTTACGGTCGAAATCGAGTGCACTGTAAAAGGCCAATATCTGATCGGCCTTGGTCATTTCTTGTTAAGCTGATTCATGGTGGTATTTATCCCTGCTAATGCGAAGCTTTGGCACATCTTGACGGCGTGTTCTATGAGCGCAGGAAGATCAAGCGCTTCATCTTTGTTCCATTCGCCGAGTACATAGTCTACCTGACGTCCTTTGGGAAAGTCGTCGCCTATACCGAATTTAAGTCTGGGGTAATCGTTGCGACCAAGTTTGGCTTGAATGTCTTTTAGGCCGTTGTGTCCGGCATCTGACCCTTTGCCCTTCATCCGAAGTGAACCGAATGGGATTGCGAGATCGTCTACGACAACCAGTACATGCTCTATGGGGATTTTTTCCTCCTGCATCCAATAGCGCACAGCATTGCCGCTAAGGTTCATGAAGGTGGTAGGCTTGATGAGCCTGAAGATTCTGCCTTTGATTCTAGCCTCTGCAGTCATTGCATAACGCCCAGGTTCAAAAACAACATTGGACGCCTTCGCAAAGGCGTCCAATGTCAAAAAACCAATATTATGACGGGTATTTTCATACTCGGCTCCGGGATTACCCAAACCGACAATGAGGAACTTCTTCATACCCGTTAAGGTACAATTTATTCAGCAGTAGCTGCTTCAGCTGGAGCTTCAGCGCCTTCTTCATCCTCGTCTTCGTCATCGTCAACGGCACCACGTGCTTTCTTAACGGTAACAATAACTGCAGTATCTGCGTTAAGGATTTCAAACCCTTCTGAAGGGACATCGCTTACACGGATTGACTTACCAATTCTTAGATCGGCAATGTTCAATTCTATGTTCTCGGGGAACTGACCTGGCACCGCGCGAACTGAAAGCTGACGCAAAATCGTCTTAAGCTTACCACCGTTCAATACACCACGTGCTTGACCGTGAAGAACTACTGGGATGTTCATAGTTACTGCCTTTCCTTCTACCAACTGAATGAAGTCGATGTGCATCAACTGATCAGTTACAGGGTGGAATTGGATGTCTTGGATCACTGCTTCTACAGTAGTATCTCCCACTGTGATTTTTGCAGTCTTAGCTTCCGCAGTGTATACAAGTCCTCTAAATGCTAGAGTAGGCGCAGAAAAGTGAATAGGCGCTTCACCACCATATACAACACACGGTACGTTTCCTGCTTTACGCTCTGCTTTTGCGAATTTAGAACCAATCTCGGTTCTTACATTTCCTTGAATTTCAACAGACTTCATTTAATCTTGTTTATTCGGGTATTACATTATGAAGTGTCCTGAAATACTCTCATGGTGGTGAACTTTTTTCATCACCTGAGCGAACATTTCAGCAACTGAGATCACTCGGATCTTCGGGTTTTCTTGTGTTTGTGGAATAGTATCGGTTATGACCAATTCTTCCAATGCGCTATTTGTAATTCTCTCGTGAGCTGGCCCGCTGAGTACGCCGTGCGTGCAGTAAGCGCGAACTGTTTTAGCACCCTTTTCTTTCAACATTTCTGCCGCTTTGCAGAGAGTACCGCCAGTATCAACCATATCGTCAACAAGGATGACATTCTTGCCGTCCACATCTCCAATAACGGTCATTTTATCAATTACGTTTGCTTTCTTACGTTCCTTGTAACAGATGACCACATCGGCCTCAAGTTTAGAACCGTAAGCATGCGCACGCTTAGCACCTCCCATATCTGGAGAGGCAATACAAAGGTTGTTCAACTTCATTTCTTCGATATCTTCGATGAAAAGTGCTGAAGAGAACAAATGATCAACTGGAACTTCAAAGAAACCCTGAATCTGATCAGCATGAAGGTCCATGGTCATAACACGAGTCGCGCCTGCTGCCATTAGCATTTTAGCCACTAGCTTCGCGCCTATTGGAACTCTTGGCTTGTCCTTTCTGTCCTGACGGGCAAGGCCGAAGTAAGGTATCACCGCTGTAATGTGTTTTGCTGAAGCGCGTTTAGCGGCATCACACAACATCAAAAGCTCCATCAAATTATCTGCGGGAGGATTGGTGCTCTGAATTAAAAATACACGTCCACCACGCACTGTTTCCTCGAATGAAGGACAAAACTCTCCATCACTAAATTCGGTGATTTTAACATTCCCCATAGGAATACCGTACTGTCCCGCAATTTTCTTAGCGAGATTCATCGTATGTCGACCGGCAAATATTTTTGCTTCAGGTAGCATCTGTACTGTGTATCAGTGTTATTAACGCAATTCACGCACCTCCGAAGAGGGGTGCAAATGTAAGTAAAAGAACATTAAAAATTACCCTAAAAAACCAGTGGATTCAATTTCTTAGAGAAAATGTTAGGAGAATTCGAAAAGCCCCTTATTTTTGCCCTCCAATTCCACGGAAGCCTAGGTGGCGGAATTGGTAGACGCGCTGGATTCAAAATCCAGTTCCTTCGGGAGTGCGGGTTCGATTCCCGCCCTAGGTACTAAAGCCTCGTTCTTTTCAGAATGAGGCTTTTTTAAGCTCCGGTTAATGAAGCGTTTTACTTTTCGATCAAGAGATATTCTTTGTTTCCGCATTTAAAAGAGATTGCACTGCCTGCACCAAAGAACTTCACCTTAGTGTTTTCGAAATACTCGTTTCCATAACGTTTACAAATCGATTTCATAAGAATTTGAATTTCTCTATCGGGTATAATAAAATCAAATTCAGTAGAGACCATATAATCTGGTAGCTCGAATTGCAGAAGAATTTCATCTTCGGTAAAAACCATTCTTGCCTCACCAATCAAAGTTCTTTCTGCCACCTCAGTTTTAACTTGATAAGCATCATAGACGATCTCTTCATCTGTCAACTCTATGACATCAAATTGCCTGGCTTCAAAAGTCGAGTCTGCAAAGTTTTGAATGCTTGCGTTTCCACCGAATACTGAAG
>CATAPZ010000227.1:0-3425 GCA_949486955.1 Cryomorphaceae bacterium
AGTGGTTTCCGACTCACCGATGCAACCACATCGGTTTCAATGACCATTAACGGTCCGGCACCAATGCTCTTGGCTTATTTCATGAATGCCGCTGTAGATCAGGAGTGTGAGGTGTATATCAAGGAGCACGGATTGGAATCAAAGGTGGAGGCTGTAAAGAAAGCCAAGTATGACGATCGCGGTATTGCCCGCCCAGCGTACCAAGGCGAATTACCGGAAGGGAATGATGGCCTTGGATTGCTTTTGCTTGGGGTTACGGGTGATGAGGTTCTCGATACCAAGATTTATGGTGATATCAAAGCAAAGACTTTGAGTACAGTGCGTGGAACCGTACAGGCGGATATTCTCAAGGAAGACCAAGCACAGAATACGTGTATTTTCTCTACTGAATTCGCCCTTCGTTTGATGGGCGATGTGCAGAGCTATTTTATCAATTGGCAAGTGCGCAACTTTTACAGTGTGAGTATTTCAGGATACCATATTGCAGAGGCTGGAGCGAACCCTATTACGCAATTGGCGTTCACATTAGCCAATGGTTTCACTTATGTAGAGTACTACTTGAGTCGTGGCATGGACATTAATAAGTTCGCGCCGAACTTGAGCTTCTTCTTCTCAAATGGAATTGATCCGGAATATGCGGTGATCGGTCGTGTGGCACGCCGCATTTGGGCCAATGCCATGAAGAATAAGTATGGAGCCGATGCGCGTTCCCAGATGTTGAAGTACCACATACAGACTTCGGGTCGCAGTTTGCATGCCCAGGAAATTGATTTCAATGATATCCGTACGACACTACAGGCGTTGTATGCGATTTATGACAACTGTAATTCGCTGCATACGAATGCCTACGACGAGGCGATAACTACACCAACAGAGGAGAGTGTGCGCCGTGCGATGGCCATCCAGTTGATCATCAATAAGGAATTGGGCTTGGCGAAGAATGAAAACCCTATTCAAGGCGCCTTTATTATCGAGGAGTTAACTGACCTAGTTGAGGAGGCGGTGTTGCAGGAGTTTGACCGTATTACGGAGCGTGGTGGCGTGTTGGGTGCGATGGAGACCATGTACCAGCGTGGTAAGATCCAAGAGGAGAGCTTGCACTATGAAATGTTGAAGCATACCGGAGAGTTTCCAATTATCGGAGTCAATACCTTCTTGAACAAAAAGGGATCCCCAACCATTGTTCCTTCGGAGGTTATTCGCGCCACAGTAGAGGAAAAGGAATACCAAATTGGAATGCTTAAAGCTTTACATGAAGCCAAGGTAGAATTGGCCCAAGAAAGTATCTCAAGAATTCAAGATGCTGCCGTAAATAATGCCAATATATTTGACGAATTAATGGAAGCGTCCAAGCATTGTTCATTGGGCGAGATTACTAATGCGCTGTTCGAAGTCGGTGGACAGTATAGACGAAATATGTAAATGAAATTACTCTCTTTTAATGTGAATGGCGTTCGTGCCGCAGCAGGTAAAACTTTGATTGAAGATCTTCATCGGTTGGATTGCGATGTAGTAGGATTGCAAGAAACAAAGGCCACACCAGAGCAAGTAAAAGAGGCATTATCAGATCTCCAGGGCTACCATATTTATGCGTTTAGCGCGGAGAAGAAGGGGTATAGTGGAACAGCCATTCTTTCCAAAAACGAGCCTCTTTCGGTGGTTATGGGTATAGGTATACCCGAACACGACAACGAGGGCCGAGCAATTACGGCGGAATATGAGGACTTTTACTATGTAACCACTTATGTACCCAACTCTAGTAGTGGACTAAGGCGTATCGATTACCGAACCAAAGAATGGGATGTCTCTTTTTTAGCTTATTTGAAGAAATTAGAGGAGAAGAAACCGGTCGTGGTATGTGGCGATTTGAATGTTGCGCATCAAGCGATAGACTTGAAGAATCCAAAATCGAATTACAACAAAACTCCGGGCTATACACAAGCTGAGATTGACGGCATGAGCACCATGATTGATGCTGGCTTTATCGATACTTTCCGCACGCTTTATCCAGATACAGTAAAGTACAGCTGGTGGAGCTACCGTGGTGGGGCTCGCTCGAAAAATGTGGGCTGGCGCTTGGATTACTTCATGGTCAGTGCAGGATACATGGACCAAGTACAGGATTCACAAATCTTAAATGATGTAATGGGCAGCGATCATTGTCCTGTTATGTTGATTTTGGACTAAGTCTTCTTTGAGACCAATTCTGTCTCAGCGCACAGAGAACTTCGCAATACCCGCTTTACACTTAAAGATGTAGGTACCAGTAGCTAGGGAAGCAGGCAAGGCCAATTGGCTGAAGCCATTTTCGTGAGAAACGGTACTCGAAGCAATTAACCGTCCTTTAAGATCACAGATTTCATAGGCCAATTCTATTTGGTCCAGCGAACTTTCAATTTTTAAATACCCATCCGTAGGATTTGGAAATACTTTAAAACCTTGTCCATGAGTTTCTTTGAGCGATAAGGTTGAGGTATTTACGACGTAGTAGTAACGCGCAACGTGCTGCGGTCTGAAGCGAATATTACCAACGCCGGTATTGCCTAAGGCTTGTGTAGTCGCATTGGCTATCGGTACCCCAGTCTTCCACTTGAGGTTCGGACTTTCGGCTACAGTCATTTGACTACCCGGTAATCCGTTCAAATCGCCGTCTAATCCCCCGTTGTTCTCATTGGTATTGAAGGAGATGGTCACCTCGAAGGGCAATTCTGTGGCATAATCAACAGGTGGATCATGGCTTCCTTCGTATCCTATGAAATAAAAATGATCTCTGCTGGTAGCTCCATTGCTTGAGTAATTACCTGCGGTGTAATGATGCCAAACATAAAATGTACCATTAAGACCAGCTGTGTTGGGTTTGGGAGTGATTTTAACTCCTGTTCTAGGCAATGTTTTAGTACCGTTTAGGTCTGCCCATTTGAATGTGTCATATACCGAGGTACCTAAGGATTCTGCACTATCATTAGTACTGAGCCAAAAATCTTGACCTGCGCCTAAATTCATCGATTGTGAAGTAAAGGTTGAATCTGCACTTGAAGCGGGGTAATCCGAAGAATTGTCCAAAACAACTTTACCGCCATAGCCGTAATTATAGCTGTGCTTGTATACAACTAATGGTGTAGTCTCTTGTGAAGCCTTGTAATTTCCTGTGTGCGCGCTTAGGTGGTGAATATTGACCTGCTTGTTGGTATTGCTCCAATCCGCATTTTCAGGATAATTTAACTCTACCCAAGCACCGTGATAGCCCGGATTATAGATCCAATCGTTCCAGAAATCGTCCAAATCCACACCTGTAGAGGTTTCAATGGACTCCTTGAAACTATTCGCATTGTAGTTGCCAAAAGTATTGGTGGCAATGAGTTGTTTTACGGCATGGCTGAAAAGGCTATCGCCTAAAAATTCACGTAGGTTGTGGGCGACCATAG
>CATAPZ010000228.1:0-6483 GCA_949486955.1 Cryomorphaceae bacterium
GCGAGGTCCATGCGACCGTTCATGAAGGCACGCATGGTGTATTCTCCTGGATCTGCCAATCGCGCTCCAGCTTCGAGCAAGCTTTCCATGATGCGGCTGACGATGTACGGAGAGCCGTGGCAGGAAATTTCAAAGCTCTCTTCACCAGTGAAGCTCTTTCCTTCTTCGAAATAAGTGACGAGAATTTCATCGATGTGCTCTCCTTGTATACTGTAGTCGCCGAAATAAGCCCGGTGTGATTCAAGTCCTGCGTTTTGTGCACGCTTCGAAATGAAATACGGGGTGAGGAGAGCAGCAGAGTTGGCCCCGCTAACCCTTACTATTGCTAGTGCCCCGACACCTTGTGGAGTGGATAATGCACATATGATATCGTCTCTAAGCATGGGCCAAAGATACATCGTTAAGTATTGAGCAAAGAAATTTGTCAAGAAGGGAATTCGATTGCAGGTTGGATAGTACATTTGCACCAAACTCACAGAAAAAGCATCTCATGAGCGTATTAGTCAACAAAGACTCAAACATTATTGTACAAGGTTTTACTGGTAAAGAGGGTACGTTCCACGCTACCCAAATGATCGAATACGGTACCAATGTTGTTGGTGGTGTTACTCCCGGTAAAGGAGGCATGACGCATTTAGATCGACCGGTATTTAACACCGTTAGCGAAGCCGTTGAAAAAGCGGGTGCTGATACCTCTATCATTTTCATTCCACCAGCATTTGCTGCGGATGGTATTATGGAGGCTGCTGAAGCAGGTATCAAAGTAATCATCTGTATTACGGAAGGTATTCCAGTTGCGGACATGGTGAAAGTAAAAGAGTACTTAAGCGACAAGGACTGTACGTTGATCGGTCCTAACTGTCCTGGAGTTATGACTGCGGGAGAAGCTAAAGTTGGTATTATGCCTGGCTTTATCTTCAACAAGGGTACCGTTGGTATCGTGAGTAAATCAGGTACTTTGACCTATGAAGCAGTAGATCAGTGTACAAAAGCCGGTTTAGGTCAAACAACTGCCATTGGTATTGGTGGTGACCCAATCATCGGTACAACGACAAAACAAGCTGTTGAGCTCCTGATGAACGACCCAGAAACTGAAGGTATCATTATGATCGGTGAGATCGGTGGTCAATTAGAAGCAGAAGCCGGTAAGTGGATCAAAGAAAATGGAACGAAGCCTGTTGTTGCATTCATCGCAGGCGAAACAGCTCCTGCAGGACGTACAATGGGCCACGCAGGTGCTATTGTAGGTGGTGCTGAGGATACGGCTGCTGCTAAGAAAGCGATCCTTCGCGACTGTGGAATCACTGTAGTAGATTCGCCAGCAGACTTAGGTACTGCTATGGCTAAGTTGCTTGGTAAATAATCCAGCATTTAATAAATACAAAGCCGCTTCACACTGTGAGGCGGCTTTTTTGTTTTAAACCGCCTTACCTTTACTACAATGAAACAAGTGAAATGCCCCTCATGCGCTCATTGGTATGAGGTTGATTCAGCACTAGATAAGTACCAGTACAGGTGCACACATTGTGAATCCGCCTATGCCGTGAAGACTGAAAAACAGTTGGAACGCGAAGAGGGTATGAAAGCTCCGGTAAGTAAGCCGCCGTTGACTTGGAAGCGATGGGGAGATCTGCATTGGTCACTTGTTATTTTAAATAACATTGGCGTGGTCATTCAGACGATTATATTCGCAATTGCCACCATCATTGGAATATTAGTAGCACCGTTGTAGGATATGGAATTCTTATCACCGAAAACCAAAGAACGAATCTCAAAACTTGAGGCTGAGAATGCAGAATTGCAGCGTCAATTGATTGAGCAAAAGGGGAGTAGTTCGAAAAAAACTATATGGCCTTTAACGGTCGTTTTAGTGGTTATCACTGCCTTGGTGACGTATCAATTCGTGGGTGAGTCCTCTGCAAGTGAGGAGGAATTAATCCAAAAAAGTATAGAACTTTGGCGCGGTGGACAAGCTGTGGACACCGTATTTACCGCGAACGATGAGCTTGTTTTTTCAGTTCAGATAGGGGCGTTTAAAAATCAGTCAATCAAGGAGTTAAGTTATGGTCTCTCCGGGGCTTCCATGGTTGAAAAAGACAGTATGGTTTTATTCGTTTTGGGCGAATACAGATCTCTACTAGACGCGCAGCAGGCTTTAGCTCTTGTGATTAACTTGGGCGTTGAAAATGCATTTATTGTTGCTCAGAAAAATGGAAAAGCAGTAGGTTTGCTCACTGAACAAAACCGCGAATAATTAAACACTATGGGTTTATTAGCAGGAAAGACGGCCATTATTACTGGTGCGTCGAAAGGAATCGGAAAAGGAATTGCTGAAGTTTTTGCACAACAAGGTGCGAACGTAGCATTTACATTTCTTAGCTCTGTCGAAAGAGGACAGGCGCTAGAAGAAGAATTAAAAGCACACGGAGCTAATGTGAAAGGTTATCGATCGGATGCTTCAAAAATGGAAGATGCCGAGGCACTGGTTGCTCAGGTCGTAGAAGATTTTGGTGGTGTCGACATCGTTGTAAACAACGCTGGTATTACAAAAGACACCCTTTTAATGCGTATGACGGAAGAGGATTTTAACCGAGTGATTGAGGTGAATCTAAATTCTGTTTTTAACATGACTAAGGCTGTACAGCGTACATTCTTAAAGCAACGCTCGGGATCTATTGTAAACATTAGTTCTGTAGTAGGTGTGAAAGGTAACGCCGGTCAGGCAAACTATTCCGCTTCTAAGGCGGGTATCATTGGCTTCACGAAGTCAGTAGCGCTTGAGCTGGGATCACGCAACATCCGTTGTAACGCCATCGCACCGGGTTTCATTGAAACTGAGATGACCGCTGTATTGGACGAGAAAACGGTTCAATCTTGGAGAGACGGTATTCCACTCAAAAGAGGCGGTAGCCCAGAAGATGTGGCTAATGCTTGTTTATTCCTGGCTTCAGACATGAGCGGCTACGTAAGTGGACAGGTTCTCAATGTTTGTGGTGGAATGTTGACTTGATGACTAGCGTAGTAGCTGCTATAGTTGCACTCAGTGCAGGATCGGTAGTTGCTGCGTTTCTATATTTTAAGCGAAGCGCTGAATTCCCATGGGATTTGGCGCTTTTGCGTTTAGTATGGACTGGATTAATGGTCTATGCCCTCTGCGCTCCTCCGATATCCACTGAGCGCGAACAGTCTCTCAGGCCTGTACTTACCATTGCGCTAGATTCTTCAAGGTCTTTAGGTGTATCAGGAGATAGCTTAGCTAATGTAGCCGTTGAAAAATTTGAAGCACTTGGGTATGATCCCATAGTGAGAGATTTCAATAAAAGCTCAGTACCATCCAACAATGCTTGGGCATACGTTGGTGATGGACATATTGCAAATCGTTTAGGATCGTCCATTCCTACGTATTATCTATTGGCACCCTCAAAGCCCATACAACCCTCAGGTCTTCTGCAAGGTATTGTTGTTCCGCAACGTGTTCTAAGCAATGCTAGGATGAGCGTAGAAGTTCTAGCCTCAAAAGAGGCAGAGATAGATGTGTATTTCAATGGTAAGGCTCATTCGGGACGTAATATAGACCTACAAGCACCGTCAAAATCTGGCATTTATAAACTACTAGCAGTAGCTACTCGAGGTGGTCAAAAAGACAGCCTTACAACCTTAGTCGACGTCAATGAGTATTTAGCTACTGTTGCCTTGGTTACTAATGCTCCACATCCGCACGAGGCTATGGTACGCCGCTGGTGTGAGGGCAAGGGTATCGCCGTTGAGCGTATTGCATGGAACGAGCTAGAAAAGGTTTCCTCTATAGATGGTCCATTGGTTACCATAGGCGGGGGTAAAGTCGCCATAGAAAAAGCGCACAGCAGTGTTAAAGTCCCTATGCTTCATTTAGATGGAGGAGCAGTTCCTGCCTTTTCAAAACGAATTTTGGTTCCCAATTTATTGGATTTCTTAAAAGTAGAGGTGTTTAGCAAGGCGGAAAACCTCCGTATATCCCAGGGTGAATACCTTGATACTCGCGGAATTCATTGGTACAAAAGCGGTTTGGCTTCTGGCAAGACCCTTGATGCCTTTGAGGCACTCCTTGAAGAATTAATGCAACGATATGAACCTGCGCAATTGCGTCTTACGTCTCCACAGCAAGTACCGTTAGGAGAAAGCGCTCAGATTTCAGGGGCAGTTGTAAACAGTCGCCTTGAAGTATTGCCTGCAGATATTAGTATTGAGATTAATCAGGGGGCTACGCTCGTTGAAGAGGTGACGCTTAGTCCAGAAGGGAATAGTGTTATAGGGAGTTTCACACCTACAGTCCCTGGTATTTATAGGGTAGAAGCTGTGGCCAATTGGACGGGTGGAGCCTTGAAGACTTCTTCAAGCCTGCAGGTAAAGGATGTCGATGTAGAAAAGGTTCGACCGAGAAATCAATCCCTAATAAACTCTTGGGCGAATGCCGGTGCTATGGACGGTGCAACACCCTTAGAAAATGTAGCACCCACAATCCTAAGCTTTGAGCAAAAAAATCCCCAGCACCTTCACATCTGGTACTGGGGACTTGCCTTATTAGCTGCGGCAGCGGAATGGATTATTCGCCGACGTAGAGGTCTCGTTTAGAGGTTGTTAGATAGGAATTCACCCAATTGAGCAGGTTCCATGTTCTTAGCAACGATAACACCGTTGTCGTCGATCAGGATGTTTTGTGGGATGAATTGAATACCGTAATAAGTCGAAATCTCATTCTGCCAGTATTGCAAATCTGAAATCTGCGGCCAAGGCAATCCATCTTCTTTAATTCCTTTCTGCCATGAAGCGCCATCACGGTCCAAGCTTACCCCCAAAATATTAAACCCTTGTTCGTGGTACGTATTGTAAAGCTCCACAAGCGCAGGGTTGGCAGCGCGACAAGGACGACACCAAGAGGCCCAGAAGTCTACTAGAACGTATTTTCCTTCAACAGCAAGAACATTTAGTGTACCACCCGTTGCTGATGTTTGAGCAAAGTCTTTGAACTGCATACCGATAGCAGAACGACCCATGGTTTCAACGCGCTCTGCAAGACGCGTGTAATCCGGGGCGCTGTGGAATTCAGGGCTTACCTGATCTAAAACAGCCTTCAAATCTTCATAGGTAAGATTGCTGCTTTGAGAAGAAAGGGCTATAGCTGCACCAAGGATATCATTGCGCTTGGCAAATTCAATTTTCATGCGCTCTTGACTTTCCATCAAATTCATAGCCTCCTCGCGAATCGCGTTCTGCGCATCAACGTCGTTTGAATCCATAGCTGTCATATATTTCTGCTCCAAAACCTGCATGGTTTGTCCGAAGAATGCGCTTTGATCATTCAAGGCATCCGCACTATCATTCATCACACCGGCCTCAATGTTAAAGCCAGATATCTCATCAAAAGTGATGTTTACATCGGCACCGTCGTGGAAGTAGACCGCCGGTTGACCCAATTCCATGATTTGTACCATGGTGAATTGGTTATCAATAGCACTCAGATTAGCAGTGAGGGCACCTTCCGAAAGATTTCCCTCGTAAATTACTGAATCTCCTTCTAACGTGACCTTGACGGGGCTGTCTCCAGCGTCTGGAATATCAATACTGAGCTGAAAGCCGTCCGAACTTTCTCCGCTACAAGCAAAAAGTAAAGAAGCAACTGCGGCTCCCATGAATATTTTCTTCATTGTTTGTTTAAGTTTATACCCTGCAAATTACAACACTTACGATGAAGAAATTTCTTTCCCTACTGTTAATTCTTTCTAGTGTCCAATTCTCTTCTGCAAAGGAGGGGATGTGGATTCCAATGCTCCTAAACAACAATATCGCAGATATGCAAGCCATGGGCTGCGAGCTGAGTGCCGAGGACATTTACAGCGTAAACCACAGCTCCTTGAAAGATGCCATTGTAAGCTTTGGTGGTTTCTGCACAGGCGAATTCATTTCTTCCAAAGGACTCGTCTTGACCAACCACCACTGTGGGTACGGCCAGATTCAAAAGCAGAGCTCAATGGAGCACAACTACTTAAAGGATGGTTTCTGGGCGCGTTCCATGAATGAGGAGTTGAAAAACCCAGGGTTGTTCGTAGAGCAATTGGTCTATATGGAAGATGTGACCAATGCCTTGGTGAACTCCGGAGATAAATTCAAAGACATTGAGGCGGCCTTGATTGAAGCCAAAGAATTGGAAAATTCAGATTTGATGTATAAAGTAGTACCCTTTTTCAACAACAATCAGTTCTTTCTGCTTGCTACAATTAAGTATAATGATGTACGATTGGTGGGCGCTCCGCCGAGCTCCATAGGTAAGTTTGGTGCTGATACAGACAACTGGGTGTTTCCACGTCATACCGGGGATTTTAGTTTGTTCCGAGTATACGATGAAGACGGAAGTGCCTTTACACCAAACCAGCACCTGAAAGTGAACATCGCACCGCGTACACCGGGAGAATTCACTATGGTGTTCGGTTACCCTGGTCGTACTCA